>NZ_JALBHA010000132.1:0-13080 GCF_023006445.1 Bradyrhizobium sp. SHOUNA76 | reverse complement strand
CGCTGCTGTGCATGGGTGCGACCGCGACCGACACCGGCGGCTCGATCCGCCAGCCGGCGGCGTTCACCGCGACCGTCGGGATCAAGCCGACCTATGGCCGCTGCTCGCGCTGGGGCATTGTCGCCTTTGCATCCTCGCTCGATCAGGCAGGTCCGATCGCGCGCAGCGTGCGCGACAGCGCGATGCTGCTGCGTTCGATGGCAGGGCACGATCCAAAGGACACGACCTCCGTTGACGTTCCCGTACCGGACTATGAGGCCGCGATCGGCAAGTCCGTGAAGGGCATCAGGATCGGCATTCCCAAGGAATACCGCCTCGACGGCATGCCGGCCGAGATTGAGAAGCTGTGGAGCGAGGGCGCGGCCTGGCTGAAGGCGGCCGGCGCCGAGCTGGTCGAAGTGTCGTTGCCGCACACCAAATACGCGCTGCCGGCGTATTACATCGTGGCGCCGGCGGAGGCCTCCTCCAACCTCGCGCGCTATGATGGCGTCCGCTATGGCCCGCGCGAGCAGGCGAAGAACATCAACGAGCTCTATGAGAACACGCGTGCCGAAGGTTTTGGCGCGGAGGTGAAGCGCCGTGTCATGATCGGCACCTATGTGCTCTCGGCCGGCTATTACGACGCGTATTATCTGCGCGCGCAAAAGGTGCGCACGCTGATCAAGAAGGATTTTGAGGATTGCTTCGCGAAAGGCGTCGACGCGATCCTGACGCCGGCAACGCCCTCGGCGGCCTTCGGCATCGGCGAGAAGGGCGGGGCTGATCCGGTCGAGATGTACCTCAACGACATCTTCACGGTGACCGTGAACATGGCAGGCCTGCCCGGCATCGCCGTGCCCGCCGGCAAGGACGCGCAGGGCCTGCCGCTCGGCCTGCAGCTGATCGGCCGTCCCTTCAACGAGGAGACATTGTTCTCGCTCGGCGAGGTGATCGAGCAGGCGGCCGGCCGTTTCACGCCCGCGAGGTGGTGGTGAATGTCGCCGCGTTCATCGCGAGCCTCGACGGCGCGGCGCCCGCGCCGGACCTGAACGCGCCGCTCGCCGGTCTCTGGTGGGCCGCCAAGGGCGACTGGGACCGCGCGCACAAGATCGTTCAGGACGAGAGCAGCCGCGAGGCGGCCTGGGTGCACGCGTACCTGCACCGCGTCGAAGGCGATCTCGGCAATGCCGGCTACTGGTACCGCCAGGCTGGGCAGATCGCAGCGAAGGATTCATTGGAAGCGGAGTGGGAGCGGATGGTTTCCGCGCTGCTCGGGGATGGAAAAGCATGAACGCGTCAGTCAGACAGGGAAAACTGATCAAGGGCCAGACCGGCGATTGGGAAGTCGTGATCGGCATGGAGGTGCATGCCCAAGTCACCTCGCAGTCGAAACTGTTCTCCGGGGCCTCGACCGAATTCGGCGGCGAGCCCAACAGCCATGTCTCGCTGGTCGACGCGGCGATGCCGGGCATGCTGCCTGTCATCAACGAGGAGTGCGTCAGGCAGGCTGTCCGAACCGGGCTCGGTCTCAACGCCGCGATCAATTTGCGCTCGGTGTTCGACCGCAAGAACTATTTCTATCCGGACTCGCCGCAGGGCTACCAGATCAGCCAGTACAAATCGCCGATCGTCGGCGAGGGCGACGTCGTCGTCGAACTGGACGGCGGCAAGGTCGCCACCATCGGTATCGAGCGGCTGCATCTGGAGCAGGATGCCGGCAAGTTGCTGCATGACCAGTCGCCGACCATGTCCTTTGTCGACCTCAATCGCTGCGGCGTGGCGTTGATGGAGATCGTATCCAAGCCTGACATCCGCGATGCCGAGCAGGCCAAGGCCTATGTGACCAAGCTGCGCTCGATCCTGCGCTATCTCGGCACCTGCGACGGCGACATGGAGAAGGGAAGCTTGCGGGCCGACGTCAACGTCTCGGTGCGCAAGCCCGGCGGGCCGCTCGGCACCCGCTGCGAGATCAAGAACATGAACTCGATCACCTTCATCGGGCAGGCGATCGAGTACGAGGCCCGGCGCCAGATCGAGATCCTCGAGGACGGCGGCGCCATCGACCAGGAGACGCGGCTCTACGACCCCAACAAGGGCGAGACCCGCTCGATGCGCTCCAAGGAAGAGGCGCATGACTACCGCTACTTCCCCGATCCCGACCTGCTGCCGCTCGAGTTCAACCAGGCGTTCGTCGACGCGCTGAAGGCGGAGCTGCCGGAGCTGCCGGACCAGAAGAAGACGCGCTTCGTCGCCGATCTCGGCCTGTCGGCCTACGATGCGAGCGTGCTGGTCGCCGAGCGCGAGAGCGCGGTGTTCTACGAGACCGTGCTCGACAGGCTCGCCAACCGTGCGCGCGACGGCAAGATGGCGGCGAACTGGGTGATCAACGAGCTGTTCGGTCGTCTGAACAAGGAAGGCCGGGATATTACGGACTCTCCCGTCAACGCCGAGCAGCTGGCTGCGATCATCGACCTGATCGGCGAGGGCACGATCTCCGGCAAGATCGCCAAGGATCTGTTCGAGATCGTCTGGCAGGAGGGCGGCGATCCCCGCGCACTGGTGGAAAGCCGCGGCATGAAGCAGGTGACCGACCTCTCGGCGATCGAGAAGGTGGTCGACGACATCATCGCGGCCAATCCCGACAAGGCCGCGCAGGTGAAGGACAAGCCGCAGTCGCTCGGCTGGTTCGTCGGCCAGGTGATGAAGGCGTCCGGCGGCAAGGCCAACCCGCAGAGCGTCAACGACCTGCTCAAGTCCAAGCTCGGCGTCTAGCGTCGCGCGTTCGAACGAGGTGACGGAGCGTGTCCGTCACCTCGCCTGCCGTTCGCGGCGCGACGCTCGCACGCATCCTCGGCGGCGAACTTCATCCCGATCAGACGCGATGCGACGACCGAATCGCCGTCACGCGATTCGCGCAAAACGGCGGCTCGCGCACGCTCCGACGAGCGCTCGCGGCGTTAAGCATGAAAATATTTTCGTTGCCAAAACTCGCGACTCAGAGTCCGCGAAACGCCCTTGCGAGGCGATCGCGCGCGTCGCGACACGCATCGTCGCGTTGATCATGCGCAATGCGTGAGTGCAGGAAAATACTTTCTGCATAGTGTTTTCCTGCAATCACTAGTCTGGCGAACACCGATGACGCGGCCACTCTCTGCGATCGCACGAACGCGTCATGCAGTGCGCTTGCATCGCGCTCGCCAAGCGCACGCGCGTTGCGTCGTCAACACTTCTTTAAGCGAGAAGCTGTTTTTTTCGTCGTGTTGGTGTATTCGGGATGAGTGTGCATTCGATCCCCGACTGCATGCAGCGATTAAAGCCATCTCACACATCGGAGGGCAACATGGCCAAGAAAGCGAAGAAGGCGAAGGCGAAGAAGGCGAAGAGCGCAGTGAAGAAGACTGCGAAGAAGACCCGCAAGGTCGCCAAGAAGAAGAAGTAACTTCGACTTCTGAAGTTGCCGGCTCCCAGAGAGCCGGCACGTCATCAGCACCTCCTGGAGGTTCTGATCGACGATAGAGGGTGTCGGCGAGACATCAGGTCAACGGTCGGATCGTTTGCTTTGACGGTCCGGCAGAAGAAACGAGTTTTCTTCGTTCGGTGCGGTTCTCCGGAAGGGGCTCCGCAATTTCACAAGAGGCCTTCGGGCCAACGTGAAATCTGGTCCTGACGTGTTCGCCGACGCCCTCGTTCTCCTGAGGCCGGGGTATTGCCGGCATCCCTTTCCCACATTGCTGATCTGACCGTGACGTGGCCGCGCTGCCATTGAGCAGGCGAAGGGCTGCGCGCATGCTGGGTGGCTGCCGCAGTCAGCGGGTCGTTCCACGTGTGCGGTGTCATCGCCCGGCATCGACCGGGCGTTCCGGTACGCCGCAGCTTCTCGGCGGACACCGCTCCCTCCGGGATACCGGTCACCCGCCATCGCGCACGGCAATTGCATATGACTTTGCGGCGCCTGAGCGCGCGCCTCCTCCTTCGAGACATCGCTTCCGGCGGTCTCCTCGGGATGACGCTATGCGGCGTCGGTGCCGTTGAAACAGCCGCCGCACACTCCCTCCTCATCCTGATGGCCGCCAAAGGCGGCGTCTCGAAGGATGGCCGCAGACGGTCTTCAAAGGCGATCGCTCTGCGCCTTCGCGGGTGATGACAGAGGTTGGGAAGCCGCAGGGCACGCGCCACCGCGCGCAATGGTTATCGTTCTCCCAAAATCGCAGGGTAAACCGAATCTTACGAATCGCAGAAGTGCCTGCAAATCGGGGATTTTTCGCATTCCGCGCGCTCCCTTCGCGCGCTCGCGTTTACGTCTGCTTCATCGCGATACTTAAACTGCCATTCAAATTTGCCCGCCATCATCGCCTCCAACAAGCCGGCAAACGGCACGGGGATGAGTTGAACAATATCTGGACGGGAGCCGCGCTCGGGGGAACGAGGCGGCACAAGAAAAAAGGGGATGCGTGATGTTTCAGGGTACTTTCGATATGGAGACGGCAACGCCGATCGACGCGAGCGCGCTGTCGGACGTGCTGTTCGAGCGCGGGATTTATTGGGCGAGCGGCCGCGCGGGCCTCGTCGATCTCGTCGCCGCGCACAAATGGTTCAACCTCGCCGCGCTGAAGGGCCGCAAGGACGCCGTGACGCTGCGCCAGGAAGTTGCCGGGCAGATGTCGGAGGTCGAGATCTCCGCCGCGCAGCGTGAGGCGAGGGCGTGGGTTTCCGCCCACTGAACCTCGGAAACGCGCCCACACCCGTGTTCGCACGGGTGGGCCCGGCTGCGTTGAATCAAGTTTCGTCGTCGTGCCGCCACATAAGGCCCGAGCGGCATGAGCGACCCCGACACCAACGGACGATGGCTACCGATTCAGATCGCTCCCGATGCGTGCGACCTGGAACTCGGGCGTCGGCACAAGACGGGGATTCTGCCCTGGTCGTTTCCGTGCCGGGGGAGGTCCGGCGTCTGGTTCAACATCTGGACCGACGAAGCGGTGCTGACTTCGCCCCTGGCGGATCTGGCGGTTCTGGCGGTTCCACCGCTAGACGCGGACGCACATATATAAAGATGGTGCGAATCGAGCCGAGCGCACCGCGCCGATCCTTGCGCCAGGCTTTCGCGCCGGCCACACGACCGCTTTCAGGTGAAACGCACAGACTTTGAGTGATTCTGCCGCTGGGTGGCGGAGAGGGAGGGATTCGAACCCTCGATACAGCTTGAGACCGTATGACGCTTTAGCAAAGCGTTGCCTTCAGCCACTCGGCCACCTCTCCGGTGCGAGCCTTATGCATCTAATTGCTTGGGCCGGTCAATTTGGAAGCGTGTGTTTTCGCTCGAATATTCCCAGCGATTTTCGAAAACAAATCCGGCTTTCTCTCCGAACGCGCAGCTGGCGCAGTGAGAGAACAGGTGCCGACCTGGAACGTCTCGCATATGCAGGAACGATGGCCTTCACGTCTGAACGGCCGCCATTTTCATGCAAGTATTTGAATCTACGTCAAAAACCAGACCTGGTCGCGAGGAGGTTGTCGATGGCTCGAAGTCCTCGTCTCGGCCGTGGACTATTAAGTATTTGATTTATTTTGGCTTTGTGCGGCGTGTCGTGTCCCATGCCCGCTGTCCTGTCTGCCCTTGAACGTCGACTCAGCGCAAGGCTCCTCCGCCATCAGCTGGCTGGGCCGCTCGCTGGAGCGGAGTATCCCACGCACCCGAACCGTCCGGGAGGACAATCGGAACCTCTTGTTCCCCGGCGCCCACGTGTCCCTGCAGCCGTCCGCCGCAGCCGATCTTGCCAGGCCGGCGCCGATGGTAGATTGAGCGGTATCCTTGAGGGAGGAATGGGCTTGGCAGGTGAATTGCAGACCAAATTTCGACGTGCTGTCGATGCCTTCAACGCCCGTGATCTGATCAAAGCGGAAAAGATCCTGCAACAGATCGCAAGATCGTCTAGGAACATATTTGAAGTCGAGCACCTCTTGGGCGTCGTGAAACTCGTCCAGGGGCAATTTGCCGAGGCCGAGGTCCATCTCAGAGCGGCCGTAGCTCTCAATGGAAGCAGCGACGAGGCGCTCAGCAATTACGGGTACGCGCTGAAATCCCTGAACCGGCCACAAGAGGCCCTTGCGTGTTTCACGCGCGCATTGGCGGTAAATCCGCGCAATCCGCTTTCGTACCATAATCGAGGTTCGATACTTGCCGAGGTTGCGCGAAACTATCCGGAAGCGATCGACCAATTTGACAAGGCGACAGTCTACAATCCGAACTTTGCCGAAGCCTACGCAAGCAAAGGCAATTGCCTCGAAAAGCTGAAGCGCTTTGATGAGGCCGTCGTTGCCTACGACAAGGCATTGTCGATCAGGCCCGATCTGGAGAACGCGTGGCTTGGTCGAGGGAATGCTCTGCGAAATCTCGATCGCCACGACGATGCATTTGCCACGTACGACAAGGCGCTGTCGATCAACCCCGGTTTCGTGAATGCGTGGGTTGGCCGTGGCGACGTCTTCGCCGATCTCGGACGCCATGACGACGCGCTCGCTGCGTACGACAAGGCGGTGTCCGTCAAGCCCGATCTCGAGGGCGCTTGGGTTGCCAAGGGCCATGTCTTCTGGCGCCTGAAGCGCTATGACCAAGCGTCGGCTGCCTACGACACCGCACTGTCGATCCGATCGGATCTGGAGACTGCGTGGCTTGGTCGGGGCAACGTGTCGTTCGACCTGAAGCGCTACGACGAAGCGTCCGCTGCGTTTGACCGTGCGCTGTCGATCCGGCCTGATCTGGCGGAAGCCTGGCTTGGCCGGGGCAATGTCCTCAACGAGCTCAAGCGCCAAGACGATGCGTTCGCCGCGTTCGACCGTGCGCTGTCGATCAGGCCTGATCTCGCGGAAGCGTGGCTCGGTCGAGGCAATGTTGCCTGGGGGCTCAAGCGCTATGAGGAGGCTCTTGCGGCCTATGACCAGGCGCTCTTGATCAAGCCTGACCTGGAAGGGGCGTGGATTGGCCGGGGCAATGTCTTCGCTGAGCTCAAGCGCTATGATGATGCATTTGCTGCCTACGACAAGGCGCTTTCGATTGATCCTGATCTGGAGGGCATCGAGGGGCTGCGCCTTTTTGCAAAAATGAGCTTGTGCAATTGGGATAATCTGGACGACGAGATCGGTCATTTGGCTGGGGCGTTACGGGCCGGGAAGGCCAACAGCGCTCCCTTTGCGCTGCTGTCGTTGACCGACAATCCAGATGATCATCTGCGGTGCGCCAGGGCATGGGCGTCCGCCAAGTTTCCGCAATTGTCCAAACCCAGTTCAAGGGGGGAGATCCACGGGCATGCCAAGATTCGAGTCGGATATGTTTCCCCCGATTTTGGCCAACATCCGGTCGGGTATCTCACAGCCGGCATCTTCGAGAACCACGATACCGATCGCTTCGAGACGTACGCCTTTTCGATCGGTCCGGACGATGGCGGCGATCTGCGCATGAGACTGGAAAGAGCGTTTCATCGCTTCATCGATTGTCAGCACAAGCTCGACAGTGAAATTCTGAAAGCGATCGACGATGCACAGATCGACATTCTCGTCGATCTTGCAGGCCATACGCAGAATGCCAGGCTGTCCTTGTTCGCATCCAATCCGGCTCCGATTGTCGTCAATTATCTTGGATTTGCTGGAACATTGGGGAGCAGGGCGCTCGCCGACTACATCATTGCCGATCACGTCGCGTTGCCGGATCAAATCAGCCAATGCTTCGAAGAGAAGATCGTGCGCTTGCCTGGCAGCTTCATGCCGCGCGGCGACAACGGTGTGATCACCGGCGAGGCGCCCCTCAGGCGAGCCGATTACGGTCTGCGGCAGGAATGGATGGTGTTTTGCTGTTTCAACAACGCCTACAAGCTCAATCCGGCAGTCTTTGGATGCTGGATGAATGTTCTGAGGCGCGTGGACCAGTCGGTCTTGTGGTTGTCCGACGTGGGGGAGAACGCAAGGTCCAACCTGCGAAATCAAGCGAGGAGCCGAGGCATTGACCCCGATCGCCTAATATTTGCAAAGCGCGTTCCGTCATCATCCGAGCATTTGGCGCGTCACCGCCTCGCCGATCTCTTCCTGGATACGTTGCCTTACAACGCGCACACGACCGCCAGTGATGCCTTGTTCGCTGGCCTGCCGGTCGTGACCCAAATCGGTGATAGCTTCGCAGGTCGCGTCGCGGCGAGCTTGCTGAGCGCTGTCGGCCTGTCCGAACTGATCACGCGAACGCGTGAGGAGTATGAAGCGCTGGCGATCGATTTGGCGCTCGATAGGCCAAAGCTGCAGGTCATTCGCGAAAGGCTGCAGGACGGCCGCCTGCGAGCGTCGCTGTTCGATGCGGCGCTCTATACCAAGCGCCTGGAAGCTGCCTACGAGGCGATGTATCAACGCCACCAAGGCGGGCTGCCGCCAGACCACATCGAAGTTCACGCAGCCGGTTGAGAAGGCGGTTGCCCCGCAACGCGCGATCCGGAACCGCGTGATTGGGTCAGAGGAGGACGAACGCCATCGTCCTCAACGGCGGCGCGGAACCTATAACCTGCAGCGTGCCCCGAGCATCTCGCTTGCACCTCGCGTCCGCATCTCCGTGTGCCCCGGGTTCCTCGCTCCCCCAGCTCAGCCGATTCTTGAACCTCAAGCGGAAGCAACGATTCGGGCGCGCCCAAGCTGCAACAGACTTCACCGCTTCACGGGGGACTATTGGCCGGAAGTTCGCGGCAAATGGAACCCACAGAAATAACTGAATGAATTCAGTGTGTTGCCGCGGTCGACTGATCACATCTGCGTGTTATTTGTGCAACACCCTTCGGAAAACACACGTCATCGGCCCGTTCCGGAGCGTTCTGTTGTTGTGTGTGCAAAGACGTTCGGTAATTGTGACTGAGCGACGGAGGGGGGCATCCCAAGGTCGTCCCGTTTTAGGTGGTTCGCTTAAGTCCCTCGCGTTCAGCGGGTGTGTCCGAAGGCGCGAAGCGACTAAGCGGTGAGTTAAGGGACAAGGGAACCAACCTTAGGGTGTTTCACCCAGCGGATCCGGAACCTTCCCTATAGAGCAAACTTGGAGGTTTAACATGAAGTTGGTTAAGAGCCTTTTGCTCGGTTCAGCGGCGGGTCTGATCGCCGTTGGCGGAGCACAGGCAGCCGATCTCCCCGTGAAGGCCAAAGCGGTCGAATACGTGAAGATCTGCTCCCTGTACGGTGCCGGATTCTACTACATCCCGGGCACCGACACCTGCATCAAGCTGGGCGGTTACCTGCGCGCTGAAGTCGCGCTGGGCACCAATTCGGACTTCGGCGCTGGTCAGAACATTTCGAGCCAGGGCGCCAACGGTGCACGCAACCGTCTGACGAACTACTACACCGCTCGCGCTCGTGAAGATCTCAACATCGACACGCGCACCGCGACCGAGTACGGCGTCGTCCGTACCTTCTTCGACGGCGTGTTCTCCTGGACCACCGGCAACTATGTCGGCACCGGCAGCGCCACCGGCACCACCGCCTACAGCGGTACGCTGGCTGCCGCCACCAACCCCGGCGCGACCAGCACGGGCCTGTTCGGTTCGGGCTCCGGCTCGGTCAACGGCACCGATGGCAACACCTCGGGCGGTTCGCTCGGCGTGTACTACGCCTTCATCCAGTTCGCCGGCTTCACCATGGGTAAGGCCGTGTCGCAGTTCGACGCGCCCTGGACCAACTATCCCGGCAACAACTTCGACAGCCTCGTCGGCGGCAGCGGCACGGTCACTGGTGTCAACCAGTTCACCTACACCGCTGACTTCGGTCAGGGCGTGACGGCGTCGTTCTCGGCTGAAGACGCGGTCCAGTACTATCAGGCAGGTAACCTGAACATGACCGGCGCTACGGCGGCTGGCATGCTGGGTGGCGCCTACGGCTCCAACGCCATCGGCGGCTCGCGTTCGCCGAACCTCGTTGGTATGGTGCGTGTCGACCAGGCTTGGGGCCTCTTCCAGGCGTCGGTGGCTGCGCACGACAACCACGTTGGCTACTACGGCGCGTCCGAAGCCACTGGTCACCCCGACGACAAGTGGGGTTGGGCCGTTCAGCTCGCTCTGTCGATCAAGAACATCCCGACCGGTGCGGGTGACGTGATCAACATCCAGGGCGTCTACACCGACGGCGCGTCTCGCTACAACTTCCAGAACCTGGCGAGCGGCACCTACTCGATGTGGGGCACCACGAGCTCGGCTAACTACGGTAGCGTCGGCTTCGCCACCGCTCCGGACACCGTGTTCGTCACGGGCAGCCAGCAGGAGACGGTCAAGACCTGGGGCTTCCGCGGTGCTTACACCCACAACTGGGATCCCTACTGGAACACCGCGATCTACGGTGCTTACGCTCAGGCGCAGTTCGGCACCTTGGCTAAGACCACGCTCTGCGGCGCCGGTGGTGCTGGTGGTGGCGTGTTCGGTGCTGGCTTCGCCGGCGTGACCTCGTGTAACCCGGACTTCGCGATCGCCCAGCTGGGTATCATCACCCGCTGGACCCCGGTCAAGAACCTGACGTTCTCGGCTGACCTTGCCTGGACCCACCTCGACCAGAAGTACGCTGGTACGGTGACCCCGGCTGCTACGATCGCCGTCCCGGCCAAGCCGGCTGCGACCTACGACCTCAAGGATCAGGACACGATCGTTCTGCTCCTCCGCGCTCAGCGCAACTGGTAAGTTCGGTCTAACGACCTGACAGAGAGCCCCGGCGGGAAACCGCCGGGGCTTTTCTTTTGCCGCGTGCTCGCTTTGCGCAATGGGGCAAGTTGGCCCGTCGTTCTCCATTGATCGGCCTTCGTTGCGATCTGATGGCAGCCGTTGTGGGAAAGCGGTCTCCGCGCTTGCCCCCCATCGAGGCGCGCAGGGGAGAACTGCCGTGGCGAGGGTGGCCGTGCAAACACCTCGTTGATCTGCCTTTGCAGCGGTAGCGGCCGGCGCCTTCATCGTCGCGCAGGCGGGGCAACGGCGAGCTTGCCGATCTGACCGCGGCTGGCGCAGCGCTCGAGGAGCGCGTCGAGGAAGGTCTCGCCCGAGGACCGCACTTCGCCCGCTGGATAGCTTCGGCGGCTCAGATCTTGCCGGGACAGCGCTCGCCACGCATGCTCGCGGCTGCGAATCGAAAGAGGGGATCGCTACTCCACGCTTGCGGTGCCGCGGCGCAAGTCGGCCTCGATCTGCAAGCGCGAGCCGCCGCCGAAGCGGGCGCGGTAGACCTGAAGGTTCTCCATGATCCGCTGCACGTAGTTGCGCGTCTCGGAGAACGGAATCAGCTCGACCCAGTCGACCGCGTCCACCTTGGGGTCGCGCGGATCGCCGTAGCGGTCGATCCACTTCTTCACGCTGCCGCGGCCGGCATTGTAGGCGGCAAAGGTCATGATGTAGGAGCCGCGGTAATCCTCGAGCAGTCCGCCGAGCTCGGCCGAGCCGAGCGTGGCGTTGTAGACCGAATCGTTCTTCAGCCGACCCAGATCGTAAGTCGCGCCGTGCCGCTTGCAGACATAGCGCGCGGCGTCCGGCGTCACCTGCATCAGCCCATAGGCTTGTGCCGGCGAGACCACCGAGGGGTTGAACGCGCTTTCCTGCCGCGCGATCGCGTAGACGATGCTGCGCTCGACCTCGGGGCCGATCGGCGTGAATTGCGGAATGCCGTTGACGGGGTAGGCGTAGAAGTCGAAGGGCAGGCCGCGGTTGAGCGCGGCCTTGCCGAGCAGCAGCATGCCGCGCGCGTCGCTGTAGCGCTGGGTCAGCTCGCCGAGACCGGCAAGCGCTTCGGGATCGCCGTTTTCGCCCATGTCAGCGAGCAGAGGTATCGCCATCTCGCGCTCGTCGAGCTCGTAGAGCAAATGCGCGGCGCGCACGATCTCCAGCCGGTCGGCGCCGCGCCCGCGCGGCTGACTGTTGAGCTCGATCTGGGGCAGGCCGAGCTTTGCGCGTGCGAGCTGGCCGTAATAGCTGGTCGATTGTTCGGCAGCCCGCGCATAGGCGTTGCGCGCCTCCTGCTGGCGCCCCGCCGCTTCCGCGGCGCGGCCCTGCCAGTAGCCGGCACGTGCCAGCGCAGTCGGATTGACGCTGCCGACCCCGATGCGGGCGAAATGCTGAGTGGCAGCCGCGGGGTCGTTGAGGAAGCGCAGTGCGATCCACCCGGCCGTGAACTCCTGCTCGGTCTTGTAGATGTCGCGCGAGGGCAGTGCGGCGTCGCGCGCGATCAGATAGGCGCTGCGGAATTCCTCGGTGTCGATCATCTTGCGCGCCAAAAGACGCCGCTCGATCCACCATTCGTCGAGATTGTGGAGCCGGTTCGGATCCTTCGGCGCCGACAGCATCAGCTGGGCGGCCTCGGCGAACTTCTCCTCGCGGCGCAGCAGCTGGATCTTGCTGAAGATGAAGCCGGGGTCGCTATGCAGCTCGCGGGGCACGGCGTCGAGCAGCGCGCGCGCGTTCGGGGCTTTCTTGACGGCGGCGATGCGGGCCTTGGCGAGTGCGATATAGCCGGCGCCCAGGCGCTTTGCGGCGCGCAGCGCGGCTTCGTTCTCGCTGCCGTAGAGCAGGGTGTCCATCCGCGCCTTCTGATCGCCCGGCGTCAGCAGGGCGCCGAACTGGTCGAGCGCGTTGTTCTCGGTGTCCTCGGACATCGGATCGCTGCGCCAGGCCTCGCGCACCAGCCGCTCGGCATTGGCACGATCGCCGCGCGCCAGCATCGCCTTGGCGAGCGTGAAGCGGCCCTTGGCGGACACAGGAGATTCGTTCTCGAACCAGGACCATGCGACGGAATCGTCGCGCCTGTCGTCCCACATCGCGGCCTCGAGACGCCGGCGCAGGAAGGTCTGCGACGGCCAGCTCGGATTGGCGGAGAGGAAGGCGCGGTAGCGCTCCACGGTCGCGCCATTGTCCTCGCTGCGCAGGATGATCCATTCCGCGAGTTTTCGCGCGACCGGATCGGAGATGCTGGCGCTCGCGTTGGTGGCGTCACCCGCCTTGCGCTTGCGGACGAGCTCGATGACGCTCTCCAGCGTCTCCTTGTCGCCTTGGGACGTCGACGATGTCGCTGCCACCGCGGCCGGGACGACCGGCTTGCGCGGCGCGGCATGTTGGC
>NZ_JALBHA010000131.1:0-13381 GCF_023006445.1 Bradyrhizobium sp. SHOUNA76 | reverse complement strand
CACGAACAGCCTCGGCACGGCTCAGTCATCCGGGCCGGGCCCCGGCGTGACCACCGGCTCCGGCACCGGTGGGGCTGCCGATGCCGCCGTCAACGCCGAGAATCGCATGCTCGACAAGAAGCTCAAGAGCATCTGCCGCGGCTGCTGAATGCTCGCGCGGAAGTGAGGCAGTGTGGCTGTCCGGAATGCCCAAGTGACGTTAGCTTGGTCCTGCTTTGATGCGTGGAGCGTGTCCACGCGGAGGATCGAGTGATGTTACGCAGGATGATGATGGTGGCGCTGGCCGTCGCGGCCATCGGGCTGTCGGCGCCGCAGTTGGCCCAGGCGCGGGGATTCGGACATGGCGGCTGGGGCCATGGTGGCGGCTGGGGCCACGGTGGCCATTGGCGTGGCGGCGGCTTCTGGCCGGGTGTTGCAATCGGGGCGGGTCTCGCCGGCGCTGGCTATTACGGCGCCTATTATGGCTACGGCTCCCCCTATTACGGTGATCCCTACTACTATGGTACCGGCTACAACGATGGCTATGGCGGCTGCTACGTCGCGCGAAAGCGCGTCATGACGCCGGCAGGCTGGCGTACCCGCCGCGTGGATGTCTGCGAATAGCGTCCCCACCAAAAAACAAGGCCGTTGACGCAGTATACCGTCAACGACCTTGCCAGCCCCGGACATTGAAATCGGCTCACGCCATCCGGTGACCGCGAGCATCGCGCGGAATCATCCGGTCGAATGTGATCCAGTTCACAAGTGGCGAAAATAAAGCCCGGCCGCGTGGCGGCCGTTTAGCCGCGCGAGCGCTTGCGCGCGCTGGCATGGACGCGGTGCCGCGCCGGTTTCCTGCGGGTAACCGCGGGCGCTTCAACCTCGGTTCCTCGCGCGCTGGCAAACGATTGCCGCAGGCCGTCGATGGACTCGTTCAGCGATGCGACCTGCTCGGACAGACGCTTGGTATCGGCCTGCTGCGCCGCCATCAGCCGCTTCATGGTCTGAAGCTGATCCTGCACCACCTGGAGCTGGTCGATCGATTCCTGCTGGGTCGCCTCCAGCCCCTTGGTCTTCTCGACGAGCTGCTCGGACGCCTGGGCGGTCCGCGCCTGGAGCTGCCGCGATGCCACCACCCGGTCGGGCTCGGGTGCTGCGCCGGTATAGGCCCGCCAGATCGCGATCGAGGTCACCCCCGCGATCAGAAGCAGGAGCGCTGCGGCGGTCAGCGCGATGGGCTGGGCGCCGAGACGGAGAAGGGGGTTGGACGGTGTGTCCTGTGCGAGATCGATCATCGCTGACAAAACCCAAATTGAAACTTGGTGAGTGGCGAAGACCGGCAGCCCTGAGGCCGCCGGGGCGTCCCGAAAACGTTACATGTCCGCAAGGAATGGGACCAAAAAGAGGCTGAAGGCAAAAAAACCAGCATTCAGCAGGCCTTGCGGCCTCCAAATGCCCCGACAGGAGCATGGTTCAGGGCTGAAATTGCGAAAACGGCCCGGAATAGGTCTTGGAGCGCGGCGCGGCATAGGGGCCGCGTCGGGAGGTCTTCAGGCCCAGCCGCACCAGTGATTCCGCCAGCGTCACCGCCGCAGCGACGCCGTCAATCACGGGCAGGCTGTGCGTGGCGGCGAGCTCGCTGGCGGTTAGTGCAATCCCGGACCCTTAGGGATAATTTACTGCACTCTGTCAGGTCTAAACGATCGGGAGGATGCACGATGGCCGAGACCTCGATCGAGTGGACCGACGCAACCTGGAATCCGGTCGCCGGTTGCACCGTGCTGTCCCCTGGCTGCACCAATTGCTACGCGATGCGCATGGCAGCACGTCTTGAAGCCATGGGAGCCGAAAAATACCGCGGCCTAACGCGAAAGAGTGGAGAACGGTCTGTTTGGACCGGCAAACTATTCCTCGATCTCCGAGCACTTGAAGCACCAAAGGCCTGGCGCAAACCACGCCAAATTTTTGTGAACTCAATGTCCGATCTCTTCCACGCGAATGTGCCGGATAGTTTTGTTCGCGAAGTGTGGGCGACGATGCAGGCGACACCACAGCACACCTATCAGATCTTAACCAAGCGCCCCGACCGGATGGCTGAGATCACACAAGCCTTGCCAACGCTCAAAAATGTCTGGCTTGGTACCAGTGTTGAGAATGCAGATTACTTTGATCGCATCGACGATCTACGCCGGGTCCGCGCGGTGGTTCGGTTCATTTCGTTCGAGCCGCTGCTCGGATCTGTCGCAACCGCCGACCTTTCCGGCATTCATTGGGCGATCGTTGGCGGTGAGAGCGGTCCCCGCGCCCGGTCGATGGATCCCAAGTGGGTGGACGAAGTCGAGATTGCTTGCCGCCGTCACGGCACGGCGTTTTTCTTCAAGCAATGGGGCGGTAGAAACAAGAAAGCAACCGGCAGACTACTTCGTGGTCGGACGTACGATGAGATGCCGCTTAGGATTTAATAGGTGATCACCGATCCGCGTGGCGAGACCGATCGCGTCTGACGCTGGATTGGAAATGCATAAGAACAGTGAAAACATCTGCGGCCCGCGGTCGATCGGTAGCGCAAGAGGTTTCAATACTGCGCCGAAGATTTCGCTAAGTCGCCCTCGCACGTAGCGTTCCAGACCAGCCGGATTGAGGTCTCTTCGTCGCTCCGGCAACATGCCGAACAGGTCGGGGGTGCCGACCTCAGGATAAAGCTCTTCTTCCCAAGATTCTGAGCCAAACATTCGCGTCAGCGCAGCGCGCTTATGCTCGTCAATGTCAGTCAGCTTCCTTGTGGCCTGTCGGAACAATCCGGCCAGCGGAAACAGAAACCAAACGTCGATTGCTTGTGTTCCGGCAATCGCTTGAAGAGTCGTCCACTCGACCTCCATTCCATATGGGTCAAGGAAGACCACGGCTCGTTTATCGGCCCAGCTGTTGTTGGCGACAAGTCGCTTTAGGGCTGAATTTGCGTCTTCTTCTGCGACGACGATCCTGCGTTGGAGATTTTTGGCGCGCAAGTCTTCCAGCGCGGACACGTAGTTGGGGTTCTTCTCGATGAAGACGATGAAATCAAACTCAGGTCTTACATCCAGCGCTATTTGAGCTGATCCGCGCCTTCGCTCGACAACCTCTTCGACCGGCTTTTCTACTAGGGTGGCGCCCTGTCGTTCGGTTCGTACCGTCCGAGTACCGCTCCCGGCAAACGCGTCAATGTACCAAAGGTTTTTGAAGCGAGGACGAAGCGCTGTGGTGAATGCGTTCAAATACCCCTCAATGATCGACAACTTGAGTTCGGTATGCTGCCCGCCAAATTCGTGATCTGCGACCATGATATCTCACACGCCTCAACGGCGTAGGTAAATGTCGTCAAATATGCATCCGGAAATATACTCTACCAAAAATAGTATCAATCTATTGGCGAAAAGCAAACGTGTGAGGAGCTGACCAAATCTGGATTTGTCAGTGTCAGCCGAGCCTAGGGCTGAAATTGCAAAAACGGCCCGGAATAGGTCTTGGAGCGCGGCGCGGCATAGGGGCCGAGTCGGGAGGTCTTCAGGCCCAGCCGCACCAGTGATTCCGCCAGCGTTACCGCCGCAGCGACGCCGTCAATCACGGGCAGGCTGTGCGTGGCGGCGAACTCGCTGGCGAGATCGGCCATGCCGGCGCAGCCGAGCACGATGGCTTCGGCGCGGTCGTCACGGATCGCGGCCGTGATCTCCGCGGAGATTTTTGCGAGCGCATCGGTGTTGCGCTCCTCGAGTGCCAGCACCGGGACTTCGGCGGCGCGAACGCGGGCGCAGCGATCGGCCAGGCCATACTTCTTCAGATTGTGCTCGATCGGGACGATGGAGACACCTAGCGTCGTCACCACGGCAAAGCGGGCGGCGACCAGGCTCGCCATGTGGAAGCCGGCTTCACCAATGCCGATCACCGGCGTCTTTGCGGCGGCGCGCGCCGCGTCGAGGCCGGTGTCGTCGAAGCAGGCGATGATGTGGGCCTCCGCGCCGTCGCGATCAGCCTCGCGGATGCAGCCGAGCATGCCGGGGACGGCGAAGGCCTCGTCGTAAAATCCCTCGATCGAGACCGGGCCCATCGTCGGCTGCCGCGCATCGATCACCGTGCCGGACAGGGCGATGCTGCGCGCCGCAGCGGCGATCTTCGCCGTCATCGACGCGGTGGTGTTGGGATTGACGATGTGCAGTCGCATCTCGATCAGCAAGCCCCTTAGACGAGTCCCTTGCCGGCGTCCGAGCCCTTGGCCGCCTGCCGCTTGTTGAGCATGTGGATGGTGCCGAGCGCAAGGCTGATCACCGTGAACGAGACCGCCGAGATCACGGTGCCGAGCGCATAGATGTCAGGGTTCGTCACGGTGGTGGTAAGGCCCTGCAGATCCAGCGGCAACGTATTCACCGCCCCGATCGCCTGGCTGGAGCGGGCGAGCTCGTCCCAGGACAGCGTGAAGCCGAACAGGCCGATGCCGATCACCGAGGGCAGGATGATCGGCAGCACGACATGACGGAAGGTCTGCCACGGCGTCGCACCGAGATCGCGCGCGGCTTCCTCGAGGCGCGGGTCGAAGCGGTTGAAGATCGCGAACATGATGAGCAGGCCGAACGGCAGCGTCCAGGTCAGGTGCGCGCCGAGCCCGGAGGTGAGCAGGCCCATCGAGGTCTCGAAATTCTCGCTCCAGTGCGCCTTGATCAGGTCGTCGATGATGCGGAATTCAAGCGAGATGCCGAGCGAGGTGATGATCGAGGGCACGATCAGGCTCGCGATCGCCGAGTAGAACAGGATGCTCTGCGCCTTGAACTTGCGGCGGAAGGCCATGCCGGCGGCAACCGAGAGCACGACGGTGACAGTCATGACGATGATGCCGAGCAGCAGCGAGCGGCGGAAGGCGGCGCCGAGATCGACGATGCCGGTGCCCTGGAACAGTTTTGCGATCCAGAAGGTCGACACGCCGTTCATCGGGAAGGTGAGGCCGCCCTGCGGCCCCTGGAACGACAGCACGTAGATCGCGATCATCGGACCGTAGAGAAACAGCACATAGGCCGCGAAGAAGATCGCGAGCACGTAGAAAGAGCGCGGGCGTCCTTCCTTCATGCTCTAGAGCTCCTTCTTGATGTCGACGATGCGCGACATCGTGGAGATGATCAGGAAGGTGATGGCGAGCAGGATCACGGCGTTGGCTGCCGCCGCAGGGAACTGCAATGCGTTCACGCGCGTCTCGATGATCTTGCCGGCGGCGGCGATCTGCTGGCCGCCCATCACCCCGATGGTGATGAAATCGCCCATCACGATGGTGATGACGAAGATCGAGCCGATCACGATGCCGGGTTTTGCCAGCGGAATGATGACGTTGACGAGGGTCTGGAAGCCGGTGGCACCGGCGTCATAGGCGGCCTCGATCAGCGACTTGTCGATGCGCACCATCGAATTGAAGATCGGCACCACCATGAAGAAGGTGAAGAGGTGCACCAGCGCCAGCACCACGGAGAATTCGGAGAACAGCAGCCATTCGATCGGGTGGTTGATCAGCCCTGTCTTGACGAGGCCGGAATTCACCAGCCCGTTGCGCCCGAGCAGCGGGATCCAGGCGATCATGCGGATCACGTTGGAGGTCCAGAACGGGATCGTACAGAGCAGCGACAGTCCCATCTGCCAGGTCTTGGACTTGACGTGGAAGGCGAGGAAATAGGCGACCCAGAAGCCGATGAACAGCGTGATGGCCCAGACCAGGAAGCAGAGCTTCAGCGTCTTCAGGTAGGTCTTGCCGATCGTGCAGAGATCGGGGAGCTGCGCGATGCAGCCCTCGAACGTGTCGGTGTAGCCGCGGCCGGAGAAGGCGGGCAGCAGCTGGTATTCGTTGTAATCCCAGAACGAGACGATGACGACGAACACCAGTGGGATGAGAAAGAAGGCGAGAAACACCAGCATCATCGGCCCGGCCTGAAGCCAGGAGATGAATGACGGCGACAGGCGCGTCGGTTTTGCCGCGCGCGCTGTGCCCGACCCCGGGATCAAACCCGGGGACGCCTGTTGCAGGACTTCTTCCGACATGTCCATTACGCCGCGATGAACTCATTCCACTTGCGGACCATGTAGTCGTTCTCGTCCATCACTGCGTTCCAGCACGCGACGCCGCCCATGCGGTCCTCGTAGGAGCCGCCGTCGCGCACGGAGCCTGCCTTCTCGAGCAGCGAGCCGTCGGGCGCCTTGATGTCCTTCTCGGCCGGCTTGCCTTCCATCCAATAGGCCCACTCGTAGGGCTCCATGTGCGCCTTCGCGGTAGAGAGTACGGCCGAGTAGTAGCCCTGGCGGTTGAGATAGGCGCCGGCATAGCCTGATAGAAACCAGTTGACGAATTCGTAGGCCCATTCGAGCTTCGCACCCGACACGCCCTTGGAGACGCAGAAGCCGGAGGCCCAGGAGCGATAACCTTCCTTCAGCGGCTGGAAGGTGCAGGCGATCCCCATCGACCGCACCTTGGTCACCGCGGGCGACCACATCGACTGGATCACGGTCTCGCCTGAGGCCATCAGGTTGACGCTCTCGTTGAAGTCCTTCCAGAACGCGCGGAACTGACCGGCCTTCTTGGCTTCGGTCATCACCTTCATGGTGAGATCGATCTCTTCCTTGGTCATGTTGCCCTTGTCGGCATATTTGTACTTGCCGGTGGCTTCCACGACCATCGCGGCATCCATGATGCCGATCGAGGGGATGTTGAGGATCGAGGCCTTGCCCTTGAACTCGGGGTTGAGCAGCTCGGACCACGAGCTGATCGGGCGCTTGATCAGGTCGGGGCGGACGCCGAGCGTGTCGGCGTTGTAGACGGTCGGGATCAGCGTGACGAAATCAGTCGCCGAGGTCGCGAACTTCTTGGAGTCCTTGCCTTCGAGATAAAGCACCTTCCAGGGCGCGGTGCCCTGGCCGCCGATCTTCTTGCCGCCGGGCGTCTCGCCCTTGGTGAAGACGGGCGTGATGTTGTCGAACTGCTTGATCTTCTTGGCATCGAGCGCAAGGATGTTGCCCGATGGCACGATCTTCTTCAGCGAGAAATATTCGGTATCCAGCACGTCGAAGGAGTTCGGCTGGGTCATCACGCGCTTGGTGACGTCGTCGGTGGTCGCGGTGATGTATTCGATCTTGATGCCGGTGTCCTTCAGGCACTGCTTGGCGATGTCGTCGCCTTCGTTCACGGCCGTGCCGAGATAGCGCAGCACCTTTGCATCGGCCGACTTCACATAGGGAAAGCCGGTGATGGCGCCGGAGCCGGCGGCAAGGCCGGCGAGACCCGCGGTGCCCTTGAGCAGCGTGCGGCGGCTGACGCCTTTCGTCCTGGTGGTCTCGGTCATGTCAGTCACTCCTCTGTTGCGCATTCCATCGATCGATCGGCGCTATTGCAGGCGTTGCGCCTTGGCGGGATCCCATGTGGCCAGCACACGATCGCCCGGACGGAACGGGTGGACGTCGAAGGTGGCTTCGGGAACGTGGGAGAACAGGGCCGTGCCGTCGTCGAGCGTGAGCGAGACGGCGACATAAGAGCCCTGGTACTCGGTCTGGGTCAGCAGCGCCGGCGCGCCGAACGCACCATTGGTGAACGGCGCGATGCCGAGTTGATCTGCGCGCACGGCGATGAGGTTGCCGGCGTCGCTGAGCACGTTGTGGCCGCCGATGAAGCGCGCGACGAATTCGGTGCGGGGATGGTGGAAGATGTCGCGGGCCGTGCCCTGCTGCTCGATCCGGCCATGGTTCATCACCACGATGTGGTCGGCGAGCGCCATTGCCTCTTCCTGGCCATGGGTGACCTGGATGAAGCTGATGCCAAGCTCGCGCTGCAGCCGCTTGAGTTCACCGCGCATCCTCACCCGCAGGAACGGATCGAGCGCGGACAGCGGCTCGTCGAGCAGGAGGATCTGCGGCTCGGTGATCAGCGCGCGAGCGAGCGCGACGCGTTGCTGCTGGCCGCCGGAGAGCTGCGCCGGCAGCCGGCCCGCATAGGGGCTCATCGCCACCAGCTCCAGCAATTCGCCGGCGCGCTTGTGACGCGTCGGCTTGTCGATGCCGCGCATCTTCAGGGCGAAGGCGACGTTGTCGATCACGCTCAGATGCGGAAACAGCGCGTAGGACTGGAACATCATCGCCGTGCCGCGCTCGGCCGGCGGCAGGTCGGTGACGTTCTGGCTGCCCAGGATGATGTCGCCCTCGCTGACCGCCTCGTGGCCCGCGATCATCCGCAGGGTCGATGTCTTGCCGCAGCCGGACGGGCCGAGCAGGCAGCAATAGGTGCCGGCCGGGATCTTCAAATTGACGGTGTCGACCGCCAGCGTCGTGTCATAGCGCTTGGTGACGGCGACCAGTTCGAGAGCGGCGGGAGTGGCCATGGCGTGTCCAAGGAGGGCGGTGCTGCCGCTCTCTCCGCAAGGTCCGTGCCAATCGCCTCTCTGCCGGCCAAATTCCGGAACTGTGCAGCGGAGTCAGATCGTTAGATCAAATCCGGCAGATCCGATTGCCCGACCCGTGCGCGGTCGTCTGCACACAAAATGGGCGAAGATTGTATAAAGTTTCGCCTATGATTGGATACATCTCGTCGACTAACATTCGCATTCGAACGTCGTCGATCGATGCCTTCAAACCCAACCCCTCGACCCAATGGCCGCCAAGCCCCGACCCAAATCCGACGCGCCCGATGCGAGCGATCGCGTCAGCCGCATCCGGGAGGGTGTGACCGCGGCGATCCTCGAGCATCGCCTGCTGCCGGGCACGAAGCTCGGCGAGGATGAGATCGGCGAGATCTACGGCGCGAGCCGTACGCTGGTCCGCACTGCGCTCCAGCAACTCGCGCACGAGGGCATCGTCAACATCGAGAAGAACCGTGGCGCCTTCGTCGCGCGGCCGACGCCAGCGGATGCCCGCGAAGTCTTCGAGGCGCGCCGCTTGATCGAGCCCACCATCGTCGATCATGCCTGTGACGCGGTGTCGCCGGCCTGGCTCGATCGTCTCCAGCAACATCTTGCCGAGGAACGCGAGGCCGAGCGGCGCGGCGACGCCCGCGCCTCGGTCCGGCTCTCCGGCGAGTTTCACCGGCTCATTGCCGAGATGAGCGGCCACAGCATCTATCTCGGCTTCCTGAAGGAGCTGATCGCGCGTTCCTCGCTGATCATCCTGCTCTACCGCCGTCACGACACGCCGGCCTGCGGCACCGACCACCACGCCGGCATCGTCGCCGCGATCCGCAAACGCGACAGAGAGGCCGCGCGCGCGCAGATGCTGTCGCATCTGGACGAGATCGAGGCCGAGCTGTTCCTGAAGGATCCGGCCGCTGACGAGCTGCGGCTCGCCGACGTGCTTGGGGCGTGAGCGAGCTGCGTCAGCTCGTTACGTCAGCGGCGATCCCAGGTTTCGTCTGACGATCTTGAGCACCAGCAGGACGGCGCCGAGCGCAAGAAACAGCACGCCCAAAATCGTCACGCCGGTGGATTCGAATGTCACGCCGACCGCGGTCAGCAGGCATCCGACGATGATCGCGAGAAGCCCGCCGAGCATCTTGGTCAGCAGAACGCGTTCGTCACTGGTCTGTGTCACCATGTTGCGCCTCGCTTACTTGATGTCAGGTCTACCTTTGAGACTTCCTCCCGCCCCGACGATCTTCCATCGCATAGCGCGTTCTGGATCGTACTCCACTACGAGCCGGGTGCAATCTGGCGTTGATGGAACTGCGGGCTCTCATCTATTTTTGATTCGAGTTTGATGCATGCGTGGCAGTGAAGCTTACGCATATGCCGGAAATTCACGCTGCGTTGCGCGCTCGCAAGCTCTTGCATCGAGTCGTATGGCAGGACTGCAAAATCGCCTAGCGGTTGCAAATTGACTCGTCGTGGGCGGCGGAATCAACTGACCAGCGTCGAGTTCTCGGTCCTCGGACTGCTGCTCGGCATCGACCTTCTGTCCCACGGCATCGGGGGGCTGACTTTTGCCTGGCCCCTCGTCGCCAAGCCTGCGTAAGCGCCGCCGGGGAGACTGAACATGTTGAGTTGGCGTACGCTGGCGGTGCCGTTGCGAGCCGCCGCACTGCTTGCGTTCACGGCGGCAGTTCTTGGCCTCGCGCGACCCGCATCAGCTCAACAGGATTCCGCCGTCCTGTTCCGCAACGTCCGGATCTTCGATGGCAAGGGTGGCTCGCTCTCCGCGCCGTCCAGCGTCCTGGTCCGGAACAAGATCATCGAGAAGATCTCGACCGGCGACATGACCGCCTCCGCTCAAATGATCGACGGCGGCGGCCGCGTGCTGATGCCGGGCCTGATCGACGCGCATTGGCATGCGATGCTGGTGCGGCCCACGCCGATGGCCGTGCTTGCGGGGGATATCGGTTACAACAATCTGCTCGCCGCCAGCGAAGCGACCGCGACGCTGATGCGTGGCTTCACCACCGTGCGCGACATGGGCGGGCCGAGCTTCGGCCTCAAGCAGGCCATCGACGAGGGCCTCGTCGCCGGTCCTCGCATCTATCCCTCGGGCGCCATGATCACCATCACCAGCGGCCATGGCGACTTCCGCCAGCTTTCGGACCTGCCGCGCACGATCGGTGGGATGCTCAGCCGCATGGAACGGATCGGCGGCAGCATGGTCGCCGACAGTCCCGACGAGGTCCGGGTGCGCGCGCGCGAGCAGCTCATGCAGGGCGCTTCGCAGGTCAAGCTCACGGCCGGCGGCGGCGTCGCTTCGCCGTTCAGCCCGCTCGATGTCTCCACCTTTACCGAGCCGGAGCTGCGTGCCGCCGTCGAAGCTGCCGACAATTGGGGGACTTATGTCGCGACCCACGCCTACACGCCGGTTGCGATCCAGCGCTCGATCGCAGCCGGCGTCAGATGCATCGAGCATGGTCATCTCATGGACGAGGCGAGCGCGCGGCTGATGGCTGAGAAGGGCATCTGGCTGAGCACGCAGCCGTTTCTCGATCTGTCCGCTG
The DNA here is from genome assembly GCF_023006445.1 of Bradyrhizobium sp. SHOUNA76. Taxonomy (NCBI): domain Bacteria; kingdom Pseudomonadati; phylum Pseudomonadota; class Alphaproteobacteria; order Hyphomicrobiales; family Nitrobacteraceae; genus Bradyrhizobium; species Bradyrhizobium sp. SHOUNA76. The sequence continues at coordinate 2,442 of NZ_JALBHA010000131.1, read as the reverse complement.
CGGCGGCGCTCGGCCCCGCCGAGCAGGACAAGATGCGGCAGGTGGTTACCGGCACCGACCGCGTCTATGCCTTGGTGAAGAAGTACGGCATCAAAACCGCGTTCGGAACCGACATTCTGTTTTCGAAGGCGCTGGCGGATACTCAGGGCGCGATGCTTGCCGCATTGACGCGCTGGTACACGCCGGCCGAAGCGCTGACCATGGCAACGTCGACCAATGCGGAACTGCTGAGCCTGTCGGGCGCGCGAAATCCTTACCCAGGCCGGCTCGGCGTGGTGGAGGAAGGCGCGCTGGCCGATCTCCTGCTGATCGACGGCAATCCGCTCGACAACATCAGGGTTGTCGAGGATCCCGTGAAGAATTTTGTGGTGATCATGAAGGGCGGCAGGATTTACAAGAACACGCTGGCACACCGATGCGCGTCCGCGCGCCCTGATCCGGCGAAAACGAAGAGCTTCCGCTCTGATCGTTGGGAACCGTCTCTTGCGACGCCAATCCGTTGCGATCTCCGGGATGACGGGGCTGCATCGGGCTTGTCACAAACTCCGCCCCGTCATCGGAGCTGGCTTCTCAATTCGGTTTCGGGAGCTGCGGGATTCGCTATCGATTCGATCGCCTGCCGGACCGGCTGCAATTTGAGCCGTCACGTCGCTGGATTGTGACAAACCTCGGCAGTGTTGCCGCGCCTCGTATGCAAGATCACGCATGCGACGTAACGACTGTTCCTTGCTTGCGGCTCCGGCTATATGCTGTCGCTCTGTCATCGAACTGTCATGTTACCGTAGATGCTAAAGTCAGATGCAACGCCGGTCCGCAAGACCCCGGTCGCGCCCGATGGGAATCCTGCTCCAAAGGACAACAAGAGAACGCAAGTCGCCGCCGGCTTCCTGAGGCAAATTGAGGACGGCGCGGAACCCGCGAACGTCGAGGGCGCTGTGAGTGATCAGACGCCATCGCAAGACGCGCCCCCCGCGCCAACGCAGTCGTCAGCCGCCGCACGGCCTGCCGGCGAAATCGAGCTCAAGCTCATCGTCGATGCCGATCGTATGGCGCATTTCAACGCCGCGCCTGTCATTGCGGCGCACGCGCGCAACAAGGGCTCGCGAAAGCATCTCAAGTCGGTCTACTACGACACACCGGAACGCGCGCTTCGGCGCAATGGCCTCAGCCTGCGCGTGCGCCAGAGCGGTACGCGCTTCGTGCAGACGGTGAAGACCGAGGCGCTTGAGGATCCGCTGCGCCGTGGCGAGTGGGAGGCGAGCGTGCCGTCGCTTGCGCCCGATCTCGCGCTGGCGATGCCCTTCATTCCGGAGAAGCTTCGCAGCTCCCTCGAAGCGCATCCGCTCGAGGCCATCTTCACAGCCGACGTCCATCGCCACGCGCGGATGATCGACCTGCCGACCGGCACGGTTGAAGTCGCGTTCGACCAGGGCGAGCTGACGGCCGGCGACCGCTCGCTGCCGGTGAGCGAGATCGAGCTCGAACTCAAGAGCGGCAGCGCGAGCACGATCTACGAGGTCGCCTTGCTGCTTGCGGAGCAGGGCGCGGTGAAGCCGTCGATCCGCACCAAGTCCGCGCGCGGCTTCGACCTTGCCGCCGGCCTGGCGCCGGCGGCGCGTCGTCCGCGAAAACTTCATCTCGATCCGTCGGTCACGCTCGACGAAGCCTTCGCGACCATCCTGCGCTCCTGCTTCCTTCATCTGCTGCAGTCGCGGCCGGCGGCCGAGGATGGCCGCAATCCGGAAGGCGTGCATCAGCTGCGCGTCTCGCTGCGCCGGCTGAGGTCGGCGCTCGATCTGATGCAATCGGTCGGCGCGCTCAGTAATCTCGATGCACTGCGGTCGGAAGCAAAATGGCTGGCGCAAGAGCTGTCCGCTGCGCGCGACTGGGATGTCTTCCGGCTCGAGACCCTGCCGACGATCGCAAAAGCCTGTCCTGCGGTTGCGGGCTTCGATGCGCTCGGCCGGGCCGCGGCCAGGGGCCAGTCCGAGGCCTATCGCAGGGCGCATCATGCGCTCGACGATCGCCGCTGCGCCGTGTTCCTGATCGGCCTCGGTCACTGGATCGAGACGCGGGGATGGCGCAACGATGTTGCCGCCGAAGATCTCGGCCAGCTCGCCGAGCCCGCCGTCACCTTCGCGCAGCGCATCCTGTCGGAGCAATACGCGAAGGTGCTCAAGCGCGGCCGCCGCTTCAAGTCGCTCACGACCCTGCGGCTGCACAAGGTTCGGCTCGCGACCAAGCGGCTGCGCTATCTCGGCGAATTCCTGCTGCCGCTGTATGAGGACCGCAAGTCCACGCGGCGCTTCTCGCGCCGGCTCGCCGATCTGCAGGAGGAGCTCGGCGCCTTCAACGACATGGCGGTCACGGCATCGCTGCTCGAGGGCCTCGATGCCGAGCCCGGCAGTGCCATTGCCGCGGCGGCGATTGCCGGCTGGCAGG
>NZ_JALBHA010000130.1:0-13395 GCF_023006445.1 Bradyrhizobium sp. SHOUNA76 | reverse complement strand
ACCGGCGCGGCCGCACCGTGGCGCGCTGCGAGGTCGGCGGCGAGGACATCCAGAAATGGCTGGTGCGAAGCGGCTGGGCGCTGGCCTACACCCGCATCTCCAAGGACTACGAGCCCGACGAGGCCGCCGCGCGTGAGGCAAAAGCCGGGATGTGGCAGGGCGCCTTCATCGCGCCCTGGGACTGGCGCGTCCGCAACAAGAAGACCACCATCCTCGGCGCGACCAAGCCACCCGACGGCGCGCATGCGGTGCTGCTGGCCTCGGCCTCGGGGCCGGTCGCGCCCTCCCCGGATTGCACCATCAAGGGCAACGTCAACAGCGCCGGCGAGTGCATCTTTCACCAGCCGACCAGCCGCTGGTACACCCAGATCAAGATGAAGATCAGCAAGGGTACCCGCTGGTTCTGCTCGGTCGAGGAGGCGGAAGCCGCCGGCTGCCGCGAGACCAAACGATAACCCAGACCTGCGTTTTCCGTGCTTTTCCTGAGCGCCTCCAACGCGTAGAAACATAAATCATCAACCTTCCACCGTCTCCACGACACAAGGATTGACAGCAATGACCGTTCGCGCGGGCCGGGAGTTTCTGGCCATCCCCGGGCCCACCAACATGCCCGACGAGGTGCTGCGGGCGATGCACCGTCCGGCGATCGACATCTATTCCAAGCAGATGCTCGATCTGACCGAGAGCCTGCTCGCGGATATTTCGAAGCTGTTTGCGACCAAAGGCAAATCCTACATCTACATTGCCAACGGTCATGGCGCCTGGGAAGCGGCGCTCAGCAACGTGCTGTCGCGTGGCGACAAGGTGCTGGTGCTGGAGAGCGGCCGCTTCGCGATTGGCTGGGGCAATGCGGCAGCGCTGATGGGCGCCGAGGTCGAGGTGCTCAAGGGCGACTGGCGCCGCGCGGTGCGGCCGCACGAGGTCGAGGAGCGCCTGCGCCGCGACAAGGAGCACACCATCAAGGCCGTCGTCGTCGTCCAGGTCGACACGGCGTCAGGCGTGCAGAACGACATTGAGGCGATCGGCAAGGCGATCAAGGCGGCCGGCCATCCCGCGCTGTACATGGTCGACACCGTGGCTTCGCTCGGCTGCATGCCGTTCGAGATGGACAAATGGGGCATCGATGTCGCGATGTCCGGCTCGCAGAAAGGCCTGATGACGCCGCCCGGCCTCGGCTTCGTCGCCGCCAATGCGCGTGCGCTCGAGGTGCACAAGAAGGCGAACATGTCGACGCCCTATTGGAGCTGGAGCGAACGCGAGGGCACGGAGAATTATCGCAAATATGCCGGCACCGCGCCGGTGCATCTGTTGTTCGCGCTGCGCCAGGCGATCGACCTCTTGCACGAGGAAGGCCTGGAGAACGCCTTCCGCCGCCACAGCCTGCTCGGCGAAGCTGCGCGCCGCGCCGTTGCCGCATGGTCGGAAGGCCAGGTGCTCGGCTTCAACGTCGCGGAAGCCAGCGAGCGCTCCAACACCGTGACCACGGTGACGATGAGCAACGGCCACGACCCCGCGGTGCTGCAACGCTATTGCAAGGACAAATGCGGCGTCGTGCTCGGCACCGGCATCGGCGATCTCTCGGGCCAAGCCTTCCGCATTGCCCATATGGGCCACGTCAATGCGCCGATGCTGCTCGGCACGCTCGGGGTGATCGAGATCGGGCTCAACGCGCTGAAGATCCCGCACGGCAAGGGCGGACTTGAGGCGGCGGTCGCGTATCTCGGGGAAGAGGTGGCGGCGTAGGCCTCGGCTGTCGTAGCCCGGGTGAGCGAAGCGACACCCGGGATCTTGCGAGCCCCCGCATATCGCTTCGCTCATGCGGGCTACGGCAGCGCCTGTCGCGGCACCCGATACGCCTCGACCTGGGCCGTCAGCTCATCCAGCGATGCGGTCGGCGCGTTCGGATCGACCCGATATTCCCCGTTCGCCAGCCACTGCAGCACCATCGCATCCACCACCGGCGAGTGGTGGATGACATCACCGTAATTGTTGAGGTCGTGCGTTACTTCCTTGATCGCGCGGAAATCGTACAGACGCACGTTGGGAAGCTGCGTCAGGCGCCTGGCGATGTGCGCCGTGAGATCGGTGACGATCTTCAGCGTCGCAGGCGAGGCATCGCGCATCGCGACGAATTGCAGGATCGAATAAGGCGGGAAATAGATGTCGAAGGTCACGTCGGGATGGCGCGTGATCAGGCCGACGGCATCGCGCTCGAAGTGACTGACCATGGCGTCATAGCCGTAGCCTTCACCGAGAAAGCGGCTGCGCGTGGGAGCGGTGATGTAGGTAAAGGCCGCGAGCGTCCGCTTGGCGTTGTAGCCGTTCGCGACGTCGAAATCCCTGGCCAACGCATAGATGTCGTCGACATCGGAAAGCGCAAACTTGATGGGGAGATAAGGCGCCGCCCGCGTCAGCGGCGCTCGCAGCGGCGGAACCGAGCGCAGCAATGCGAACAGGGATTCCTTCGCCATCGCGGCGCTGAACAGATAGGACGCGATCCCCTTGGCTGTCCCCCGATAGAGATCGATGGACAGATAGGGATCGGTCTCGATGTCGGTGGCATCGACGAAGATGAAATCGTCCATCGCCCAGATCACGCGCCGGGCGCCGCGGTCGATCGCCTGCTCCAGCACGAAAGCCTGCTGGCGGGAATTGGAGCCGGTCATCGCCAGCTTGAGCGAGTGCACGCGAAGCGCGCGATCGATGTCGCTCTGGCGGAAATGGATCGCGAGCGAGGTGCCCATGAAAGCGGTGTCGAACGAATGGCTGCGGATCAGTCCGGCATTCTGGACGCGCGTGTCGTCGGAATAGAAAGCAGCAAGACGCGAGGGGCGGAACAGTTGCAAGGGATCGACGACGTAGGTGAGCAAAGCCGCGCCCAGCACGCAAGCGATGCTGGCGAGCAGAAGACGCCTCAGCTGTGTGAACGTGCCCTGCATCAGAAGCGGAAATAGATGAATTCGCTGTGGCTCTGGATGCCGAGCAGTCCGAATGCGAGCACCAGCGACGCCGCATAGAGGACCAGCGGCCGCATGCGCCCTGCCCGCAAGGCCTCGCCGACCCTGCGGTTGCCGTGGTCATATCCCATGAGCTCTTGCGTGTTCGGCGCCAGCCACACCAGCGCAGCATAGATGGAGACCAGCACCAGCGCCGCGATCTCCTCGCGGCCGAACACGATATTCGAGGGATCAGCCATGGCATGGAGAACCCGCAGCGCCCACGCAACGCTCTCGGCGCGGAAGAACACCCAGGCGACGACCACGGCCAGGAAGGTCAGCGCTGCTCCGGCGATGCGGACCGGGCGCGCGAGAACAGATGGAATGGCCGGCACCAGCGCATTGAAGGCGTGATTGACACAGAGATAGGCGCCGTGCAGCGCACCCCAAACGACAAAAGTCCAGGCCGCGCCGTGCCAGAGCCCGCCGAGCAGCATCGTGATCATCAAATTGACATAGCGCAGCACGCGGCCGCGCCTGTTACCCCCGAGCGAGATATAGAGATAATCGCGCAGGAATTGCGACAGCGTCATGTGCCAGCGGCGCCAGAACTCGACGATGCTCGTGGCCTTGTAGGGCGAGTTGAAGTTGACGGGCAGGAAGATGCCGAACATCAGCGATATCCCGATCGCCATGTCGGAATAGCCGGAGAAGTCGAAATAGAGCTGGAACGTGTAGGCGAGCGCCCCCAGCCAGGCCTGATCGAAGCTCGGCGAGCGCGCCTCGAAGGCGAGCGCGACCAGCGGCTGGATGCCGTCGGCAAGGCAGGTCTTCTTGAACAGGCCGATGGCGAAGATGATGACGCCGCACAGGATCAAATGCGCGTCCGGATGCTTGGCGTCCTTCCGCTCGAATTGCGGGATCATGTCCTTGTGGTGGAGGATGGGTCCTGCGATCAGATGCGGAAAATAAGTCACGAACAGCGCGTAGTGCGGCAGCGCGTAAGCCGCGACCTGGCCGCGATATGCATCCACCAGAAATGCGATCTGGGTGAAGGTGTAGAAGGAGATGCCGACCGGCAGCAGGATGTGGACCGCGGCATGCGTGCCGAACAGCGCGTTGACGTTCTCGGTGACGAAGCCGGCATATTTGAAGATGCCGAGCACGATGAGATCGCCGGCGACGCCAAGCGCGAGCACCGCCTTTCGTTGCGACGGGCCGAGCTTCGCCACGATCAGGAGATGACCGACGCCGTAGTTGAAGGCGATCGACAGCAGCAACAGGGCCACGAACTGCCAGCTGCCGATGGCGTAGAAGGCGAGCGAGGCCAGCGCCAGCCAGATCACCGGCGTCAGATTGCTGCGCCGCCCGAGCCAGAAATAGCCGGCCAGCACGAGGGGCAGGAACAGCAGGATGAACGGATAGGAATTGAACAGCATCAGGCTGGACCGGCGGCGGGGACATGGTCCGTAAAGCATACACGGGGCCGGTCAACAACCCGGCGACTTGGCGCGGGCGCGCTGGCAATTCGGGGGACCTGTCGCCATATTATGGGCGACCCGCTGCCTTCGACGGCCGTCATTGCCGGGCTTGTTCCGGCAATCCATCGCTAAAGGATTCGTCTTTGATGGATGCGCGGGTCAAGCCCGCGCATGACGAGATGAGTTTCGGTGAGACGAATGAGGATCGAGTGACACAAGCCAAGACACCTTCCCAGCCCCCCGTCGCCCCGCGCCGGCCGCATTCCTTCACGCGGCACGGGATCAATGTGACCGACGACTATGCCTGGTTGAAGGACGCGAAATGGCAGGAGGTGCTGCGCGATCCCGCGGTGCTCGATCCCGACATCCGCAAATATCTCGACGAGGAGAACGTCTACACCGAGAGCCTGCTCGGCCACACCGCCGGCCTGCAGAAGACGCTGGTGCGGGAGATGCGCGGGCGCATCAAGGAGGACGATTCCAGCGTGCCCTCGCCTGACGGTCCCTTCGCCTATTTCCGCAGGTTTCGCGAGGGCGGACAGCACGAGCTGTTCGGCCGCATGCCGCGCGAGGGCGGCGACGGCGATATCGTGCTCGACGGCGACGCGCTCGCCAAGGACCACAAATATTTCAAATTCGGCGGTAGCCGGCACTCGCACGATCACAAGCTCCAGGCCTGGAGCGCCGACACCAAGGGCTCCGAATATTTTTCGATCCGCGTGCGCGACTGGGCCACGGGCAAGGATTTCGACGACCTCGTCGAGGAGACCGACGGCGGCGTCGTCTGGGCCGCGGATTGCAAGAGCTTCTTCTATGTGAAGCTCGACGACAACCACCGGCCGATGCAGGTGTGGCGGCACAGGCTCGGCACCAGGCAGGCCGACGACACGCTGGTTTATGAAGAGCAGGATGCCGGCTGGTTCACCCATCTGCACGAGAGCACCAGCGGCCGCTTCTGTGTGATCGCGGGCGGCGATCACGAGACAAGCGAGCAACGGCTGATCGACCTCGCCAATCCCGCGGCGCCCCCGCGCCTCGTCGCGGCGCGCGAGGAAGGCGTGCAATATTCGCTGGCCGATCGCGGCGATCAGCTCTTCATCCTCACCAATGCGGATGAGGCCATAGACTTCAAGATCGTCACCGCGCCGCTTTCTTCGCCCGAGCGCAAGAACTGGCGCGATCTGATCCCGTATCGTCCGGGCATCTACATCATCGACCTCGATCTCTATGCCGGCCATCTGGTGCGGCTGGAGCGCGCCAACGCGCTGCCGTCGATCGTGATCCGTGATCTCGCCTCGAGCGAGGAGCACGCCATCGCCTTCGACGAGGCGGCCTATTCGCTGGATACGATGGGCTCCTACGAATTCGAGACGACGAATTTGCGCTTCGCCTATTCGTCGATGACGACACCGTCGGAGGTCTATGATTACGACATGGTCAAGCGCACGCGCACCTTGCGCAAGCGCCAGGAGATCCCGTCCGGCCACAACGCCGCCGATTACGTCACGACGCGCATCATGGCGAAGGCGCATGACGGCGCCGAGGTGCCGGTGTCGATCCTCCATCGCCGCGGGCTGACGCTCGACGGCTCGGCGCCGCTGCTGCTGTACGGCTACGGCTCCTACGGCATGGCGATGCCGGCCTCCTTCAGCGCCAACCGCCTGTCGCTGGTCGACCGCGGTTTCGTCTACGCTGTCGCTCATATCCGCGGCGGCGCCGACAAGGGCTGGGGCTGGTATCTCGACGGCAAGCGCGAGAAGAAGACGAATTCGTTCGACGATTTCTCGGCCAGCGCGCAGGCGTTGATCGCTGCGAAATACACCAGCGCCAGGCGCATCGTCGGCCATGGCGGCTCGGCCGGCGGCATGCTGATGGGCGCGGTCGCCAACCGTGCCGGCGAGCTTTTCGCCGGCATCGTCGCAGAAGTGCCCTTCGTCGACGTGCTCAACACCATGCTCGACGACACGCTGCCGCTGACGCCGCCGGAATGGCCGGAATGGGGCAACCCGATCGAGAGCGAAAAGGATTTTCGAACGATCCTCTCCTACTCGCCCTACGACAATGTCGCCGCGAAGGAATATCCGGCGATCCTGGCGATGGGCGGGCTTACTGATCCGCGGGTCACTTACTGGGAGCCCGCCAAATGGATCGCACGCCTGCGCGCCACCATGAGCGGCGGCGGCCCGGTCCTCTTGCGTACCAACATGGGCGCCGGCCATGGCGGGGCGTCGGGGCGGTTCGATCGGCTGGATGAAGTCGCGATCGTGTACGCGTTTGCGCTGTGGGCTGCGGGAATGGCGGAGGCCGGGGTGTAGCGACAGCCGCAAACGCGTAGGGTGGGCAAAGCGAAGCGTGCCCACGGTCTCATGCCGTTTCGAACAGAAGGTGGGCACGGCGCAAATGCGCCTTTGCCCACCCTACGGCAGCCCGACTCGTGGCGACTCACACCGCGCCGTGCGCCTCGACATACAGCGCATACACCGAATGGCTGCTCGCCATATACAGCCTGTTGTTCTTGGGGCCGCCGAAGCAGAGATTGGCGCAGCGCTCGGGCAGCTTGATGAAGGCGAGCGGCTTGCCGTCCGCGTTGAACACCATCACGCCGTCGAGATCTTCGGACTTGGCCTTGAGCTGGAACACCTTGCGGCCGCCAATATCGGTGGGCTCGGATTGCAGCGCGCCGTTGGAGCCCCAGCCGCACCAGAGATTGCCGTCGCGGTCGACGCGGAAACCGTCGAGCGAACCCTGGTCGGCGGCGTCGATCAGCTTGGTCTTGCCGCTAAGCGAGCCATCGTCGCCGACATTGTAGCTCCAGATGCTGCGGTTGGGCGTGCCCTTCCACTCGACGACATAGAGCTTCTTCTCGTCCGGCGAGAAGGCGAGACCATTGGGATTGACGAGGTCGGTGAGGACCGCGCTGATCTTGCCGTCCTTGGCGATGCGATAGACGTTGGTGGTGGCCTGCTCGGCCTTTTCCTTCTTGCCCTCCCACTCGCCATTGATGCCGAACAGCGGATCGGTGAACCAGATACTGTCGTCGGACTTCACCACGATGTCGTTCGGCGCGTTCAGCCGCTTGCCCTCGAACTTGTCGGCGAGCACGGTGATCTTGCCGTCTTTCTCGGTGCGGGTGATGCGACGGGTGACGGAATGCTCGCAGGTGACGAGGCGGCCCTGGCGATCCCTGGCATTGCCGTTGGCGTAATTGGCATTGGCGCGGAACACGCTGGTCTGCCCGGTCTTCTCGTCGAACTTCATGATCCGGTTGTTGGGGATGTCGGAGAACAGCAAATAGCCGCCTTCGGGGAAATAAGCGGGGCCTTCGGCCCAGCGCATGCCTGAAGCGACTTGCTCGACCGTCGAGGAATAGAGCCGGTATTTTGCAAAGCTGGGATCAAGGATCTGGACGGCGGGATCGGGATAGCGCTGGTTGGGCGTGAACGGAAACGACTGCGCGCCGGCAGCGCGGGCAAGAAGCGTGGATGCCATTGCTGCGCCAGCGCCGGCCACGAGATTACGTCGCGTGAAATTCATAAAGGTCCTCCCTGCTTGATAAAAGGCCGGCACTTGATGGCCGGCCTGTGTCTTGACGTGATCTGCTCTCGGTCTTAGCGGCCGTTCTTCTTCCGCCATTCGGCAAAGTCGGTCAGCGTCTGCGGATCGGTCGCGGGATAGAGACCGAAGATGCCGCGACCCTTGCCGACTTCCTCGGTGACGAAGTCCTCGAATGCGGTCATCTCGAAGGTTTCGTTGGCGATCTCGTCGGCGAGATGCGCGGGGATCACGATGACGCCGTCGGCATCGCCAAGGATGACGTCGCCGGGAAACACCGGCGCGTCGCCGCAGCCGATCGGGACGTTGATCTCGATGGCCTGGTGCAGCGTGAGATTGGTGGGCGCCGAGGGGCGATGGTGATAGGCGGGGATGCCGAGCTTGGCGATCTCGGCGGAATCGCGGAAGCCGCCGTCGGTGACGACGCCGGCGACGCCGCGCTTCATCAGCCGCGTCACCAGGATCGCGCCTGCGGACGCCGCGCGCGCATCCTTTCGGCTATCCATCACCAGTACGGCGCCCGGCGGGCAATCTTCGACCGCCTTGCGCTGCGGGTGCGAGCGGTCTTTGAAGACCTCTATCGTGTTGAGATCCTCGCGCGCCGGCATGTAGCGCAGCGTGAAGGCCTCGCCGACCATGGTCGGCTGGTCGGCGCCCAGGGGGTGCACGTCCTGGATCATCTGGACGCGCAGGCCGCGCTTGAACAAAGCGGTGGCGACCGTGGCGGTGGAGACGGATTTGAGCTTGGTGCGGGTGGCTTCGCTGAGTTTGGTCATAGGTTGAGCTCTCTCGTTAGGTCGTCATTCCGGGGCGATGCGAAGCATCGAACCCGGAATCTCGAGGTTCCGGGTTCGCTGCGCGCCCCGGAACGACGGTGAAATCAATAAATCGAAGGCTCGCCGATCGGCGCGCCGAAATCGGTCTCGAGGAAGTCGAAGTCACAGCCGTCATTGGCCTGCTTGATGTGCTTGGTGAACATCCAGCCATAGCCGCGCTCGAAGCGGCGCTCGGGCTGCTTCCAGGCGGCACGGCGCTTGTCGAGCTCGGCTTCGCTCACGTCGAGATTGATGGTGCGGGCGGCGACATCGAGGGTGATGCGGTCGCCGTTCTGCACCAGGGCCAATGGGCCGCCGATGTAGGACTCGGGCGAAACGTGCAGGATGCAGGCGCCATAGCTGGTACCGCTCATGCGCGCGTCCGAGAGGCGCACCATGTCGCGCACGCCCTGCTTCACGAGCTTGGTCGGGATCGGCAGCATGCCCCATTCCGGCATGCCCGGCCCGCCCTGCGGCCCCGCATTGCGCAGGATCAGGATATGATCCTCGGTGACGTCGAGGTTGGGATCGTCGACCGCCTTCTTCATCGAGGGATAATCGTCGAACACCAGCGCCGGACCGGTGTGCTTGAGGAAGCGCGGCGCGCAGGCGGAGGGCTTGATGACGCAGCCGTCGGGCGCGAGATTGCCCTTGAGCACGGCGAGCGCGCCCTCCTTGTAGATGGGATTGTCAACGCCGCGGATCACGTCGGCATTGTGCACCTCGGCGCCCTCGATGTTCTCGCCCATCGTCTTGCCGGTGACGGTGATGCAATCGAGATGCAGATGCGGCTTGATCTGGCCCATCAGCGCCGGCAGGCCGCCGGCATAGAAGAAGTCCTCCATCAGATAGGCATCGCCGCTGGGACGGACGTTGGCGATCACGGGCACCTTGCGGCTCGCAATCTCGAAATCGTCGAGCCCGATGTCCTGGCCGGCGCGGCGAGCCTGCGCGATCAGGTGAATGATCGCGTTGGTCGAGCAGCCCATCGCCATCGCGACCGCAATGGCGTTCTCGAAGGCCTTGCGAGTCTGAATCGTCTTCGGCGTCAGATCCTCCCACACCATCTCGACGATGCGGCGGCCGCATTCGGAGGCCATGCGGATGTGGTTGGCGTCGGCGGCGGGAATTGAGGAGGCGCCCGGCAGCGTCATGCCGATCGCTTCGGCAATCGCAGTCATGGTCGAGGCGGTACCCATGGTCATGCAGGTGCCGTAGCTGCGGGCGATGCCGGCCTCGATGTCGAGCCAGTCCTTGTCGGAGATCTTTCCGGCGCGGCGCTCGTCCCAGTATTTCCATCCGTCGGAGCCGGAGCCGAGCGTCTTGCCTTTCCAATTGCCGCGCAGCATCGGGCCTGCCGGCAGATAGATCGCCGGGATGTTCATCGAGGTCGCACCCAGCAGCAGCGCCGGCGTGGTCTTGTCGCAACCGCCCATCAGCACCACGCCGTCGACGGGATGGCTGCGCAGCAATTCCTCGGCGTCCATCGCCAGCAGATTGCGATAGAGCATGGTGGTGGGCTTGAGCAGCGATTCCGACAGCGACAGCGCGGGCAGTTCGATCGGAAAGCCGCCGGCCATCAGAATGCCGCGCTTGACGTCGTCGACGCGCGACTTGAAGTGCATGTGGCAGGGCTGTGCGTCCGACCAGGTATTGAGGATCGCAATGATCGGGCGGTCCTTCCACTCCTCCGGAGCGTAGCCCATCTGCATGGTGCGGGAGCGGTGGCCGAACGAGCGCAGATCGTCGGGCGCGAACCAGCGCGCGCTGCGGAGCTGGTCGGGCGTGATTTTCTTCTTAGTCATGATTGGGTGCCCCATTTCTGCACGGTGTTCCGCTCGATGGCGCGGAAGATCAGGTTCTCGACAAAGAGCCCGATGATGATCACCGTCAAGAGGCCTGCGAAGACCGCAGGTATGTCGAGCAGATTGCGGTTCTCGAAGATGAACCAGCCGAGCCCACCCTGGCCCGAGGACACGCCGAACACCAGCTCGGCCGCGATCAGCGTACGCCAGGCAAAGGCCCAGCCAATCTTGAGACCGGTGAGGATGGAGCCGAAGGCGGCGGGGATTAATATTTTGGCCACATAAGGCAAGCCGCGCAGGCCGTAATTGCGGCCGACCATGCGCAGCGTGTTGGACACGCTCTTGAAGCCGGAATGGGTGTTGAGCGCGACCGGCCACAGCACCGAATGGATCAGCACGAACACGAGGCTGCCATTGCCGAGGCCAAACCAGATCAGCGCGAGCGGCAGCAGCGCGATCGCCGGCAACGGGTTGAACATCGCCGTCACGGTCTCGAGGAAGTCGGTGCCGATGCGGGTCGAGATGGCGAGAATCGTGAAGATCGCGGCCAGCGCGATGCCGGCCGAATAGCCCATGAACAGCACCTTCAGCGACGTCCAGGCGCGCATGGGAATGGTGCCGTCCTTGACGCGATCGAACAGCGTGATCGCGGTGTCGTGCAGCGTCGGGAACAGCAGCGGATTGTCGAGGGCGACGCCGTAGGCTTCCCAGATCGCCGCCAGGAACAGAATGATGACGGACTTGCGGACGAAGCCGTCGTTCCACAACAGCTCAACCACGCTGAGCTTGCGCTCGACCTCGCCAGCACCTGAAGCGGCGGCCGGCTCGGCTCGCAGCAATATCTTGGCTTCGCCCATCAGAGGCTCCTCAATGCGCGGTCAATTCTTGCGCGAACAGGAGATCGTGGATCTCCTTCTCGAGCCGGCCGGCGCTGCCGTCTTCGTTCGAGACCTTGTCGACGTCGACCACCTCGGCCTTGACGCGGCCGGGATGCGGCGACAGCAACAGGATGCGGTTGCCGATGCGGATCGCTTCCGCGATCGAATGGGTCACGAACAGCACCGTGAACTTGGTCTCGCTCCAGAGCTGGAGCAGCTCGTCCTGGCAGGTCCGGCGCGTCAGCGCGTCGAGCGCGGCGAACGGCTCGTCCATCAGCAGGATATCAGGCTCCATCGCCATGCCGCGCGCGATCGCGACGCGCTGCTTCATGCCGCCCGACAGCGTGTGCGGATAGGCGTCGACCACGCGCGTGAGACCAACCTTCTCGATATAGGCCCGCGCCTTCGCTTCCGCGTCCTTGCGCGACAGCTTTCGCGCGGTCAGCAGCGGGAACATCACGTTGGCGAGCACGCTCTTCCAGGGCAGGAGCTGGTCGAACTCCTGGAAGATCATCATGCGATCGGCGCCGGGACCGTGGATCTCGCGACCGCCGATCGTCATGCGGCCTTCGCTCGGGCTCATGTAGCCGCCGACGGCCTTGAGCAGGGTCGACTTGCCGCAGCCGGAGGGACCGAGCAGCACGAAGCGGTCGGACTTGTCGACGGTGAAGCTCACCCTCTCCGTGGCGGTGACGACGGCGCTGGAGGTCTTGTAGCGCAGCGTCACGCCGCTGACGTCGAGCAGAGTCATCAGTTGCCCTTCAGATCGTGGGCGACGGGCAGATAATAATCGGTCCACGCCTTGGGCTGGTTCTTCAGCGTGCCGGTCTTGAACAGATGTGCCGCGAACTTCATCGTGCCCTGCGGCTCGAGATTCCACTCCATCATGCCGGGCTCCTTGAGGAGATCGAGCAGCTCCTCGACCGAGGTCTTGTCGCCGGTGATCTCCTTGTAGATCTCGACCGCCTGCTTGGTGTCGCTACGAATAAGATCCTGCGCTTCCTTGGTGGCGTCGCGCACGGCCTGGATGATCTTTGGATTGGCTTCGGCAAACTTCGTCGTGGTGAAGAACTGGGCCTGGCTGAGCGGTCCGCCCATCACGTCCGGCGATGACAGCACGATATGCGCGCCCGGTACGTTCTTCAGCTCCAGGAAGGTGAAGGGCGGGATCGAGAAGTGGCTGTGCACCTCGTGCTTGGGGTTGGACAGCGCCGCATAGGCGTCGGGATGGCCGAGCTGCACGGTGTTGGCATCGAGCTTCGACCATTGGTCAGCGCCGAACGCCTCGGCAGCTGCGATCTGGAGCACGATCGCCTGGGTCGAGACTTTCACGGTCGGCACCGCGATCTTGTCGGAGGGGCCGAAGTCCTTGATCGACTTGATGTTGGCGTCGCGGCTGATCAGCGTCATCGGCTGCGCCGAGGTCGCGACGATGCCCTTCACGCCGCCGCGGGTGCGATCCCACAGCAGAAGGAGGTTGCCGGTGCCGGTGTTGAGGATGTCGACGCCGCCCGCGAGCAGCGCGTCGGTCTGCGCGCCGCCGCCGGAGAAGGTGATCCATTTGGTGGTGACGCCGGCGACGCCGAGGGAAGCTGCATGCTTCTCGATCAGCTTCAGCTTCTCCATGATATGGCTCGGCATGTAGAAAATGCCGGGCTGGCGCGACAGCGCGATCTCGGATTTCTGCTGGGCGTGCGCGGCATTTGCCGCCAGGACGGTTGCGGCGATCAGGACGGCAGCCGCAAGCTTGCTGCGAAGATGCGTGATCATTGTTGTGTGTTTCCTCCGGTCATCGTCGAGCTGCGTTGACGCTACTGATGCACTAATATATTAGTGCATCAAAGGCAAGCCCGCAGGACCCGCGATGGAATCACCCCACCCCGCGCCGCGCGCGGCAGCACGACCGGCCGCCCGGCTCGACCGCGGCC
>NZ_JALBHA010000012.1:0-49080 GCF_023006445.1 Bradyrhizobium sp. SHOUNA76 | reverse complement strand
GGCGGCAACAGCAGCGTTTCGACATCGCCCTCGGCGCGGCCGTCGACCAGCGCCGGCTGGCCCGAGAGCTGGCCGAGTTCGGCCAGAAATTGCCCCGGCCCCTGCTCGATCACCGGCGTGACGTGACCAAGCCCGTCGCGCTGGGTGATGGCGACATGGCCTTTCAGCACCACGAACATGCCGGGCCCCGGCTTGCCGGTCTCGAACAGGAACTCGCCATCGGCGTAGTTACGGACCTCACCGAAATGCCTGACACGCTCGATTTCGGCCGGGGTCAGCGCGGGAAAGGTCTGCTCGGGACGCGTGAAGCGCGACATCAGCGCGTCATCATCATTTCGTTGCTGTTCGTCCTGCGCCATGGTCATTCCACTCATTCCAAATTCTCAAGTGCCGGCTTTCCCGGCGGTCCCCTTACTTGGGGAACCATCCTCGTTCTGCGAGGGCTCGGAGCTTGCGGCGCGTTCGCGCGCCTGCAGCTTCCGCCGCTTCAGGTTTTCGCGCAGTGCCGATTTCAGCCGGTCGTCCCGGGACGACCTCGCCTGTCTCGTGCTCTTGTCGGTTTCGTCGGCCATTGCGGGTCCACTCAGTGTCACCGGCAATACCATGCCCAAGGAATACGGCAGCTCAAGAGGCCCGCGTGATCCGATCGTGCGAAACGCGAAATGGATCCAGCGCGGGCTTTCAGGCAACTGGCCAGTTGGGTGGGAATATCGGAACCCGAATCGACGCAAAGCCGGTGGTTTCGAGCCCAAATGGGCACTTTGGCCCCGATATCGGCCCGATTTTCTCGTTTTGACGGGCCGAGCAAGCTTGCACAGGAGGGGGGCTTGTGGCAGATATCGGCCCGCTTGGTAGGCCCCTCGGGCGCCCGATTCTTCACCAGCACATGCTGCCGTAGCTCAGTGGTAGAGCACTCCATTGGTAATGGAGAGGTCGACAGTTCAATCCTGTCTGGCAGCACCAGCCATCCTATTGGATGCATTGATTTTCTTGAAATTTCGGTCCTGAGTGCCACACGAAAGTGCCACACAGACTATGGTTTCTCTGAAGTTCTCGATGTCCAAGCGTGCCGGTTCGACCGTTCCCCAATTCCGAATTCGTGTCCCTACCAAGATCGTAGATCGACTACGCGGCAAGCGTGTGTTGCTCAGCATCAGTCCACCCGACGACTATCCGTTCGTCCGGACGGTGACGATCGGAAGCGACGTGTCGTTTAGCCTTGGGACAGACGACCGGACCATTGCCGAGGCACGGCAGGCCAACGCCCTGGACCATCTTCGCCGGCTCTTCGATCTCACTGAAGCAGCCCCGATCAGCCTCAGTCACAAAGACATGGTTGCGTTGAGTGGAGAGACGTACCGGCTCTACCAGGAGATTCACCGCGACAATCCCGGCGAACCTGACGCATGGATGTATCACAAGGCGCTCAGTCGCGCGGCGCTTGAAGGTCGCGTCAAGAATCCACCACCAGCCGCGTTGATGCCGAACGAGGCGAACACCGCGATCGAACTGTTTGGGACCGATGATCTGACTGCGGCTGTCAACGCCTTCCCAGCCGGTCAGCATGACGCGCTGGAAGATCGGTTTGGGCTTCTCGCGGATTGGGTGCTGATCCGCCAGCGCATCCAGCTAAACTCGAATGATCGGCGGCGCTTCGTGCGCCTTGTCGGAACAGCCAGCCTCGACGCCGGCTGGCAGCTACGGCGCAATGCGGAGGGTGACTACAGCCCCGATCCTAAGGCGCTACGTTTCCCACCGGTCGAAAGCGTGGCGGCGATCAAGCCACGGCAAACCCTCACCGGCTTACTCGACCTGTGGTGGGCTGAGGCCAAGGCGACCGGTCGTAGTCAGAACACCTACGATACCTACAAGGGCGCTATCGAACGACTGGCTAAGCATCTTGGTCATGATGATGCAAACCGTGTGACGGAACAGGACATGCTCGCGTTCAAAGACGCCCGCCTGAAGGTCGTGACGGCCAAGACCCTGAAGGACGGTGATCTGCCAGGGATCAAATCCGTCTTTAGCTGGGCCGTAGACAATCGGAAGCTGCCGAACAACCCGGCCGATGCGATCAAGGTCAAAGCGGAGAAGAAAATCCGGACGCGCCCGAAAGGCTTCACGGATCAGGAGGCCAGCGCGATCTTCGACGCCTGCCTCGCGTATGTTCAGAAGCCGAAAGAAGACCCGAGAACCGCCGCCGCTAAACGGTGGGCACCCCTGATCGCCTGCTACACGGGCTGCCGGATTGCGGAGGTGCTACAGCTTCGCAGAGAAGATGTCCGCGACGAGTCGGGCCACCATGTTTTTGACCTCAATCCACTCGCTGGCAGCATTAAGACCGGAACTTACCGGCTCGTCCCGATCCACCCGCACCTGATCCAGCTTGGACTACTACGTTTCGTTGCCGACTCGGGTAGCGGCCCTCTCTTCGCGCGAAGTAGTTACAAACGTGTTGTTGACTTCGTTCGAACAGTCGTAACCGACGAACGGGTCCAGCCTAACCACGCATGGCGCCACCGTCTCAAGTCCGTTAGCCGCAACCTTGGATTCGATCCGAGAGTCGTTGACGCAATCCAAGGTCATGCGCCACGAACGGCCAGTGATGACTACGGCGATGTTTCGGTTGTCGCCATGGCTCGCATCATCAACAACATTCCACTGATTTCAGTCACCCCATGACGGATCTACAAACCAAATATTCAGGCTCTTCTTTCCGCGGGCGACGTCTCGATCGCATAGGCGCTGTTCTACTCGGGTCTCTTGCGTGGCCGCCCCGTAAATAACTTCGCAAGATCGGGTGGCGCTCCGACTTTCTCAACAGACCGCGGACGCGGCTTCCCGGTCAAAAGCAGCTTCAGCCGTTCTGTAGAACTTCCAGCTTTGTGCATCGCCGTTCGCTTGGGAAGTCGAACTCGCGAAGGCGAAGCAGTTGATCGCATGCTTTCCCAGATCGACAAGACATCGGCATCCGAGAAACGATACGAACGGCGCATGCGTGAGTAGAAGTTCGTACCCTGGATTAAGTTGGACAGCGAGCGCCTGCTGATCCTGAGCTTTCTGCACACTTCATCGAAAGTGTAGATGTCTCCTAGTTTTCCATCATTACCCTGTTGGCCATGGTCGCCTTTCTGATCCAGCAACGATTTAGCGCTGTGACCCAGCTGCATTTGCAGTTCAAGCACTTTTTCGTTTGCATTCGGACAAGCGTCGGAAACTTTGGGGCCACGCTGAGAGAGATCCGGCCCACCAGGCGAACCTCATTAAGCTCAGGTGTATTCAGACTCGCTGTCGTGGGTGCGCCAGTTCATCTGCTCGTCAACTCGACGCTGGACCAGCGTTGCGAGAGCCTCCGGATCGTGGCTGTTGCCGTTGATGTGGATCGCGACGTTACCGCCTGCACCGCCACTGAAGCCGCCCCTCATCGGGACGCCAGATTGTGGAGCAGCGGGAACGTTCTTCACCGCGTCAACCGGCGACGGGACCTGACCGATGGGATTGCCGCGACGAACCATCAGATTTTTGTCTGCGTTGATCCAGTGCTCGCGCACTGAGTCGGCATCGTTGCCAGCCAGCATCTTGATTTGCAGCCGGCCGTTGCTCATGCGGGTCTCGCCGGTGGCGAGGCCAACGTGACCACCCGGTTTATTGTAACCGTAGCCGTTCGTCTGAAGCAGAACGTCATTGCGCTTAACGTCGGGCGGGCTGATCGCGGAGCCCCATTTCTGGAAGCTGTTCGCCACCGCGCTGCCCGTGCCGTTGCCTCCGGCCGCTTCCAACGCCTTGTTAACGAAGCGAGCACACCAAGCATTCGACTTGCCGCGCACGTCACCGCCAAGGGCTGCCGCCAACACACGGTTGTCAGTGTACTCGTTCATGCCCTTGTACTTCTCGGCCCACGCAACAGCATCGCCGCTGCCGGCTGATCCACCACCAGATAGTGCGTTCATCTGCTTGCGAACGCCTGCGGGCCATCCATCGTTCAAGCCACGCGGATCATTCGCGGCACCGACCGGTGCATAGCGCTCGCCCATCTTGTCGAGGTTGCCACCGGCCAGACGGTAGTTCTTTGCGACCACTTGGCCCGCCCGGCTGATGCCCCCATCGAGGCTGGCGAATTGCATCCTCTTCGCCATGCCGGTTGCCGGATCCATCAGGCCCGCCACGTTGTTTCCCGACAGCACATGACCGTTGCCGGTTTCGTGTGCGATCACACCGGCCAGCAGCGCAGGCGAGATGCCGTTGGCTCTGGCTGCCGCGACGATCTGATCGTACTTGCCTGCGAGCGGAGTACCGGCGAACTTCTTATCGAAGGCCGACCGGCTCATATCGTCAACGCTGCCACCACCGCCGTTGAACGACGGGATGTTGCTGCGCTTGATGATGCCGGACGACCCCAAGCCGAAATTCGGAAGGATGCCGCCCGGCGTTACGTTCTTCCACAGAGCATCAGGGGTACCGACCCCGCTGACGATCCGGTTCATGTCGGCGCTGATCGCCGTGCTGCCGCTCAGTCCGCCGCTGCCGTAAGTGCGTCCGCGGGAACTGAACTCAGTGCTCATGAACGATGCGCGTTCGATCTTGCCACCGAGATTGTCCAGCTTGTTCCCGATGTAGCTCATCGGATGGACGTCAGCGGGGTTGAAGCCCTCGCCGGACTGCTTCTGATACAGGTCTTTCTTGTGCTGGCGTTGACGTTCTCGCCATTGGCTGGTCGTCTCTCCGGGCCATTTCTTCGCGGCCTCGGAAATGCCGGTGTCGTTGTTCTCTGCCAGAAGCCCAGCGAGCAAGGCGGTGGTACCGACAGGGTTGGCACTGGCCGCACCAAGCAACGCGCGACCAGTGAGCAAGCCTGCGATGCGGCTGATGATGCTCACCAAGCCGCCGAACACGGCCATGAGCGGGGCGAGCGTTCCGAGCGCGATGGACAGCGCAACGATCTGACCGGTCAACCTACCCAGGACTTCGGCGCTGTTGCCATCCTTGCCCATGGCGGTGGCTGCGCCCTTCAGCAGGGCGACGATGGTATCAGAGACTGACTTGAGTCCGCCTACGAAGCCCGACGCAAAGCCGATGATCTTGTCTACGTCGATCGATGATATTTTCGAGGCGATCTTGTCGAGCGCCTCGCCCATGTTGGCAACGCCAAAGGCCTTCTTCAGCCGCTCGACAAACTCCCTAGACTTCTCCCCGATCCGGTCGGAGGTGAAGAGGCTGGTATGACGATCGAACCAATCCGACACCTCGATGAAGCTCTGCTCAAAGCCGCTTCCGAACTTTTCCCAGGCGAGACCGAACATCGCCTTGATCCGGTCCCAGCGCTTCGCAAGCGAGTTGAGTTTGGTGCGGGAGAACGCGGACACCGCGTCGCTCTTCTGGTCGATTTCCTTCAACGTCTCCCGGATTTGATCCGAGGCCTTGGCCATCTGTATCAGCTCGTCGCGCCACTCCCGCATGCCGGCGAGGTTGGCGAATTTTGCCCGGTTCTGCTCAGACATGTTCCGCATCTTCTCGAACACGTCCAACATGAAGTTGGTTGGAGCCGATACCATCCTCTGAGCCATTTGCGCGCGGCCGCCGTATCCGATCATCCGCGCAGCTTGGTCCAGATCTTTCCCGCGCTGGCCGCGAGCGTTGCCAGCGTTTGCAAATTCGGAGGTCATGTAGCCGAGGAACGTACCGGCCTTGTTCGGTTGGAGGCCTGCCGAGATGCTCGCCGACGTGAAGGCGCTCAGGTCGGTTTCCTTCATCTTCGTCGTGCTCAAGGCGGACAGGGCGCGCTTGTTCGCCTCAACCACTTCGTTCGGGTCTGCGGCGGTCGCGGCAGCGGCAACGGCAACAGAGGTCATCATCCGGGCCACGCGGGCGGGATCGGCGTTGCGGACATTACCGTACAGGCTGGTCGCGGTCTTACCTGCCAGCTTCATCAGCTCACCGATGTTCATTTCCAGCGCGGACGACGCTTCCAAGGCGTTCTCTGTGACCTTCTTTGCGGCCGATGCGTCGAAGCCTTGCTTAAGCGCCTCGGTGTAGCTGTCCAGCACCGCGGCAGCGGGCTCGCCGAACTTGATCGCGACCTGATCGGACCAATCGCCACGCAGCCGCTTCACCTCAGCCTGCGACAGCCCGCCGAAGATTTGCGCCTTGGTCTCGGCGACGTCGGCTTCCATCCGTCGTTTGAAGGCGGATGCGACACCGGAGATGGTGATGCCGCCCGCTATGAGCGCGGTGGTTGGCGACGTGCCACGGGGGAGCGCGCCACGGCCGCCGGAGCTGGCACCACGACTAACGGCGCGTTGCTCAGCCTGCCGCCGATTGAAGGTCTGCCGGTCGAGGCGGTCCAGCTCACGGTGGAACGCCCGCGCGTCACGCAGGCTGTCTGCATAGGCCGACTTCCATTCCGTGCGGTAGGTCGACGCGGCCTTCCGAGCTTCGTCGGTGATCTTCTGGAGGCTGGCTGAGACACTGTCGGGAAACAGCTTGGATGCTGAGATGCCGTTGATGGACTTGACTGCGGCCTCAAGCTTGCGAACGTTGCGGAGAAGTCCGGAGATGACGGGGCTCGCGCTGTCGGTCGCGGTCAATGATGCGTGGACGTTGATGATCTCTGACATTTTTCTCTTGTTCGTTGGCGCAGTCGAGCTGCGTGGATGGTGACGAGGTAAATCGTCTTTTCGAAAATGCGCTCATACGGCGCGGAAAACGGTGACGCCCGATTGTTTCGGGGGTGGGGGTGCGGATGCGTGAACCTCCCGAGAGGGGTGGGGGTACATCCGAAGGCCAAGGGGGGCGGTAATGTCCCTTTTGCCAGTGGCTGCGGAGCTGGCGCCTCTCACCCGAGTCCTATGCCGCGTAAAAAATCTCGCCTTCACCCCTCCCGCGCTCGCGAGCGCTGGGAAACCTCACTGGCCTGTGCAGGGGCGAGGACGATGATGGCGATGGTGATGGTGCTCCACGGCGGGCGGTGAAGTGAGGAGCCACCGGCCGTGGTCGCGTTGTCCGTCACGGTGACAAGCGGTCAACTTTGAGCGCACCGCGTCCGGTCCATCGCAGCGACCCAGCCGGCGCCGTATGTCAGCGGCAGACAGCCTCCACCGGCTGGTGATCAAAGGCGAGCGGGGACACGCAGACGAACGATGCTGGGGCGCTGGTGTTGGTGACTGACCACGGCAGCCTCTCCGTGGCCGCGGCTCCTCAGTGGCTCTCCACCATGGCCTCAGCTCAAGATGAGCCTTGGGTGCGGACTGAAGATCGAAAGATTTTCGTTGATGCAACGGCCGCCCTCCGTTACAGATACGTCAACGGACTTTGAAGTATTCGTAACAGGCAGGCCATGGCGCAGCACAACGGGAAGTTCGTCACCTACTACCGAGTCTCCACCGGCAAGCAGGGCAAGTCTGGTCTCGGCATCGAGGCCCAACGCGCGGCGGTCGCGGCGTATCTGAACGGTGGCGACTGGACGATAGTTGCCGAGTTCACCGAGGTGGAGTCAGGTAAGCGGTCTGACCGGCCCGCGCTGGAGCAGGCACTGGCCGCGGCGCGACTGCATCGGGCTGCGCTGGTCGTCTCCAAGGTTGATCGCCTTACGCGCTCGGTGGCCTTCCTGTCCCGGCTGCTTGAGGCTGGCGTTGACGTTCGGTTCGCCGATCTGCCTGTGATCGAAGGCGCTACAGGCCGTTTCCTTCTTCAGCAGATGGTGGCGGTGGCGGAGTTGGAAGCCGGCATGATCTCAGCCCGCACCAAGGCGGCTCTGGCCGCGGCCAAGCGGCGCGGTAAGCAGCTCGGTGGCAACCGTGGCGTTGTCCCCGGGGCGAAGATGCAGGAAGCGTCTCGGAAAGCCCTACTGGACCGCACCACGAAACATGCAGCAGATATCGGCCCGACGATCCGTAAGCTACAGGCGGAGGGCGCAACGTCTTTGCGGGCGATTGCAGATGCCTTGAACGAGGCCGGCATTCCTACCGCGCTCGGCAATGGCAAGTGGCAGGCGGTGCAGGTGCAGCGCGTTTTGGCGCGGCTACCGTAGTGACACGCAATAGCTGCCAGCGCTGGTGAATGTCCCGGTCGGACACGATCGGCCGGGCAGACGGGCAAAGGCGCGTGGCGTGTCCACATGGAGCGCGATGCAGCACGGTCCCGACGCCAGATACCCGACCGGACACACGCTGCCGCCTTTGGCGATCGGATCCCGACCGTGGACGGGCATGCAGTAGGGTCCGGCAAGGGCGGGAGGTGCGACGACGGCGAGAGCCACCGCGAGAGCGTGCAGTTTCGCGAGTCTACAGATCACCTGTCGCGCCTCCCTATGCGAACGGCAGCCTCTGGAGAGAGTGAGCTGAACCGCCGTCCGAAGTGTATCACTGGCATGACAATTTGGTCAGCCATGTGTCGCCTCTCGCTCGCCCTCAGCAAGGCGCTTCTGAGCCGCGGCATTAAGTGCGGTGAAGGCGGGAGGGCGCAACAGCGAGAGCCGCGACGAGTCGTCTCAATCACCATTACGCCTCCCTCCACGAACGGCAGACTCCCAGGAGAAATGCTGAAACTGCCGTCCGAACTAGTGAGCTGCCTATCAGGCGGCCCGTGTAGCAGCGCTCATCTCTGTTTCGATCTCCGCGAGCCGTGACTTGGCGGCTGCTAAAGCAGCTTCAGCCTCCGGCACAAGCGCAAGGGCGTCCGCATGCGTCCGCTCAGCCAGGGCCAACTCCACTTGAGCGGCGGCAAGTCGCTGGCCTCGTTCGCGGGTCACCAAATGCTTAGCCCGTTGTTCCCGTGCATCGGGCGGAATGGCTTCGATGGCTTCCCGGGTGGCAACTGCACTTCGTAATCTTCGATATGTCATGCGCGGTTCCTCGCGATCTCGTCCATCATGGTCTTGGTGATGCCGGTGGCTCTGGCGTGGCGTGCATGCCATGCGGCGTCGAGCGGTCGTTTACGACGCATCTCAGTGATTGTGCGCTCCGCGTCGGGCTTGTCAGGCTGTTGCAGTCGGCTGAAGCCGCTCGGTGCCCGGTCATGCAGGTCGCGAAGATAGTCCTGGACGGACAGCGAACCCTTACCGGGGACTGCGATCAGTTCGCCGTCCAACTTGCTTCCGGCGAGGTCGATTGCGACTGTCGCCATAGTCGTGGAGTTGATCGCGTAGCCCTTGGAGCGTGCGGCAGAGACGACCGCGTCCTCGATTGAGTCAGTGGTCATCTTAGGCAGCCTCCCGCTTGAGACCCGCGATTAGAAATCGACGCATCAGGCTCGATCGGTTCGGGGCCGATGGGTCGTCGGCTTGTGCCGCGTCGTCGATCTTGTCGATCAGTATTTTGGGCAGCCTGATCCCGACGTAGACCATCGGCGACGTGACCAGTTCGTCCGCGTCGAAGGTGGTTTTCTTCATGGTGTTCTCCAAAGAAAAACCCGCCACGCCAGTGAAGGCGACAGCGGGTCTGGGTAGAAATGAAAATGGACCCGCTCGGGGTCCATGTGGTCGATGCTGGGGCACCGTTTAATCGGGTGGCATCGTGGCAAACAATGTACACCCATATTGTGAGTTTGTCTAGCCCGCGAGGATCGGAATGCAAACTTCGTCCCGAAAATGCCTCTCGCTTTTTATGCAGTGTAACGGGCGAGTCGACGGCCCCTTCCATAACCCACGATCGATCGCGCTGGATGTCGTGCAGCAGTCCCGTGGAGCGCGCCTGATGTCGAAGGCTACGCTGGTAGCCCCACCGCAAAATAACGCACCCACGATCGATACCCGCAACGTCTAGCCACGGTCTTGCGGTGGTGGTCGCCACCTACAGAAGCGGGGGCCGCTGGTCTGATCCTCCCGAACGTCGAACTTGGCGAGCGCACCGACTTTGCCGAATGCGGCGACGGTATCAGGCCGGCTGGCGTGACGCATCTCGACAACGGCAGAGGGGTTCACGCCTTCACCGAGCAAGTAGCGAGCTGCTGACAGGAGGGGCGTGCGGGATGCCGGCAGGGCTGATCCATCCGCGAGGGTGATTTCGAACCGTCCATGTCGGTCATCAGCTTCGCGGACGGTGATGCGGTGGCGGCCGGTGGGTTTTCCTGAAGGTCGGAAAAAGTTGAGGCGGTCGGCGGGCTGGTCCAGTGAAGTGATCATGGCAAATGCTTTCGGCCGGTGACGCGCTCTGGCGGCCCGGCATGGCGATAAGTGGGTGATGGTGCCCCGGTGCGACCCTGGAGGGGCTGAGACCGGCTGAGGGATGATGAAGGGACCGGCAGCGCAGCGTTGTGCTGCTGCCGGTCGTGACGCTGAGGCTAGATTGCCATCTGGAACGGCATGCCGCGGCTGGCCCGCGCTCGCGCCTTGGCGTTGTCCTTCCAAGGCTCATCGGCCAACCACTTGACCGGGTCTTTGCATCGATCCCGATCATGCAGTTCTTTGTCGTATCGCCGTGTTGCGACTAGGACGGACTCAAACTTGACGCCGGCCTTAGCAACATCAAGTAACGCGGCCTCTGCGGCCTTGACGTTCTTCCGCACCGGATAGGCGTTCCAGAACTGGTCACGCCAGTCCGTGGGCCAATCGTCCGGCAGGTCGTCCGCTGGCCCGGTTCGCGGACGATCATCATCAACCGAACCAACAGCCGGCCCACGCTCGCCGGAGGCGGGCGCAGATTGAGACGGGTCTTTGGGGTGGGTCTCTGAGCGGGGTCCATGAGAAGAGTTGGGTGCGGTGAACACACCCTCATCGATAGGTGACCGCACCCCTTCTGACAGGTCACCGCCCCCCTCCTGACCGGTGACCGCACCCTCCTTGGATTGTGGGGGTGCGGTGAACGCACCCTCGGCAGGCGCGACAGCGAACGCTCCCCAGTTCTTCAGCCGGTACTCATTGACCTCGTCAGATTTGCCTTTCTTGGTGCTCCTGACGTTCAGGACTGCCTTGCATGGGACGAGCTTCCTCTCTCCGCTTTTGGAGCGGATTTCACGCTGGCCAGTTTTCAGTTCCTTGATGATGCGCTTTGCAGCGCGTTCGTCCTTCGCGATATCCTTCGCGAGGGTTTCGTAATTCGGATAGGCGCTTCCCCACCGACTCTCATCTCCAGAGCGCCCCTCATTCAGACGATCTGTGATGCAGACCAGCGCCCGGAACTGGGCGTCTGTGATCTCAGGATCATGAGCAAACGACCGGATCATTTGCAGCTTGCGACCGGCAGTGATCTGTATCTTCACGCCTTCCGGCGACGTGAGGATAGGCGCTTCAGATTTGATTTTCGCGTTGTTTCGTGACATAAGAACTCTGCTAGATTTTCAATTTCTCTCAGCCCCGGCGTTCCAGCGCTGGGGCTTTCGTTTGATGGCGGTGCTTACTTCGCGGCGGCTTTGAGCCGTTGCAGACGCTCATCGATGGCCTGCCTCACGAACTCCGACCTGCCCTGACGTAGGTTCAGGCGTGCTTCATCCAGCGCAGCCAGTTGGTGCGCTGATAACCTGAAGCCGACATATGGCCGTGCCGTATCGGGATCGTAGAAAAGGCGGTTAGTCATAGTTCCTCCAAAAACAAAACGCCCCGGCTGGATTGCCGAGGCGCGGATGGGATCACGCAAAAAACCCCACCTATGGCGGGGTTTTTCTCTGCGCAAAAAATCGACGATGTAGGACTGTGTCGCACAAAACGAGAACGACGTCAAATGTTTGAACAGTGTGGCCGACTGCCGAGAGAGCAGACCGATATTTTCCGGGTGCATGAAGCCCGAGTTCTTTTGCCCAATCTCGCCGTCATAGACCAACGTCTCACTTCAGCAGGCTTCAACTCAACGAGACCGTGCAGTATGCAGGACCCACAGGACTAAGTGGCGATGTAAGTTTGTGCTCTGTAGGGCTGCGCTATAGAATAAATCTGCTGGTGCTCGACAAGGCCGCAACGGCTTGATCGGCACTTGAGTATAGCAATTCTTGCAAGTGGTATTCCGAGCGGGCTGATGCCTTCAGGCAGCGCAGATGCGCAGACCCAAAGTGATTTCGAGGCGGAAATCAGCGAGCTTTCAGCTGCTATTTCTCGCAATCCACATGACGCCAAGGCCCATCGCCGCCGAGGCCTCCTCAAAGCCCGATGTCAGAGATACGACGACGCACTGGCGGACTTGGAGCGCGCACTAAAGCTCGCTCCCGACGATGGTCACGCGTACGGCCTCAGAGCGCTGGTCTGGGAAAAGAAGGGCGACCGTGACCGCGCGCTCCGCGACTTTGATGAAGCGATCCGGCTAGCCCCGCGCGACGCGATCTTGTTCAGGTCCCATCGCGACCGCGTGCTGTCGGAGGGTCGCGGCGGGCCGATCGCGGGCGGCGACTTCAATCTCCTCAAGAATCCCTTCGTCCTCCTCGGACTGCCGCCCGACGCTGAGCCTGCGGCGGTCAAGGAAGCTTACGAAGACGCGATCGAGGACGAGGCGGACGAGCCGGACGTCCTGATGCGCGCGCAGCAGACGCTCCTGACGCCGAGACTCCGGATCGAAGCCGAAATCGGCGGCTTCCTCGACGTCGATCCGAGCCTGGCGACGCAGATGTTGTCCGGTATTCGCAGTGGGAAGCCGCTCGGCGAGATCAAAGAGCACCTGACACGACTGCACTCGCTTCCGAGATCGAACGTCATCGCCCATTACGGCTCGGCGGGGCCGCTCGGCCTCGTTCACCTCTGTGACCTGATCGAGGCGCAGGCAGCCGTAGCGCTGGGCGCGGTTTGCGACGCCATCAACGACGTGCGGCAGGAAATCGCCTTGGGCCGCGTGGACCGCGACGCGGTGAGCGAGGCCCTCTCCAAGCTGCTCGATCGCCAGACCAAAGCGGTGATCGAAGCCCTCGGCTTCGACGACCAGGCGGTGGCCCTCTTCGATCTGTTTGTCTCGAGGATCGTCGCCGGCGGGGACAGCGCCACGGTCTTCAGGCTCGACGTCTACGTCTCGATATTCCGCCAAACCGTGGCTTCCGAGCTCTCCAGGCGCCGGGAAGCCGTGGCCGCGGTCTGCGACGAGATCCGTAAGAATCCGAAACCGGATGCCGCGTACCGCAAACTCGACAAGGCCCTGCGTGTCTGGATGGCGCTGGTTCGGCCCGTTCAGACCTACGAAAATTACCGACAGCGCGAAGACGCCGCCACCCGGGAGATGTACGGGACCGTCCGGCAGCTCGCGCTCGATCTTTCCAACGATCAACGCGAATTCGAAGGCGCGGAAAAGGTCGTTGCCATCGCGTCCGGTGTGTTCGGCCACCTGCCGCGCGCCGCAGACCAGATGGCCGAAGACACGAAACAACTCGCCGAACTCCGCAACGACAAGCTGGCCGACGAGCTGCTCACGCCGCTGCTGCAGGCCTGCGAGCAGGCTAATAATTCGCACCGCACGATCGAAGGCGAATTGCTCAAGGCCGGTTTCGGTCCCGGGTCCGTCGGTAGCGTAAGATCCATCTTCGACAAGTTCGCAGCGGCCGTCGATGCGACCGCCAAATTGCCGTTCTCGGATGCGCCATGGCGCCTGGTCCGCTCCATCGCCATCTCGCTGAACAACGACTCGTCCTCGCCGCAGGCTGCGGACAGGATCATCCAAGGACTTCTCGACCACGCGATCCATAAGCCGCCCTCGCCGGACATGCTCGCGATGCTCCGGGAAGACCAGCGCGCCGCCCGCAAGATCCTCGTCGAGAACGACCTGACGAAGAATCTGCAGGCGCAAAAATGGAAGGAGACGGAGCAACTCGCGGAAAGGCTCCTCGCGCTGGAAACCGACGAAGAAAACCTGAGCGCCGTGCGGACCATTCGGGATGCTGCGGCCGCCAAACGCAAAGCCAATACCCGCGTCATGTGGTTCTGGGGTGTCGTGGTCATTGGCGGCGGGCTCTGGGCGATCCTAGCCAATGGGGGAAGCAACTCGGGATCCCAGACGACCCAATACCGGCCACCGCCGTCCTATTCCAATACGCAAACGTGGCCGCAAACGCCGGCACCGTCTCAGACGACTGCCCCGCCACAGCAAAGGACCGAAAGCTTCGATACCAGCGAGACGATGCCGACGGTCGGCACCGGTCTGGCGTTGACCCGGGCGAACATCCGCTATTGCGCATTCCAGCGCGTCCGGATCGAGGCAGCCCGTCCCCTGATTCAAGCCGGCGTGCAGGGCCAGCGCTTCAGCGCGGCGGTCGACGACTACAATTCGCGCTGCAGTGACTATCGCTATCGGCAGAGCGACAAGGATGCCGTCGACACCGAGCTGATCGGGAAGCGGTACACGCTGGAATCCGAGGGACGCGCTCTCGCGGCGTCGTGGCGACCATCCGGTCCGCCGGCGACGCGGCGATGAGCGGGCAGGAAAGTAATGCGCGCGAACGGGGGACGATCATGGCGGACGGCGAAGACACGATAGCGCGGCTCGCGGTCGAGTATTGGAAGCTGCTGCGCGTACTGGAGCGGGCGCTGGACAGCGTTCCCGAGGACCGGCGCGAGAGATATGCCTCGCAGGGGCGCTTCGCGGCCGACCGCCTCGACGAGCTTCTCCGAGATCGGAAGATGTCGGTTCAGTCGTTCGATGGGGTAGACTTCGAAGTCAACCTGCCGGTATCCCCGGTCAACGGGGACGAGTTTCAGGGGCGCACCGACGTCGTTGTCGCCCGTACCATCGAGCCCGCCGTCATCGCGGACATGCGTCCCGTTCTGATGGGCAAGGTCTATCTGGCGAGCAAGGAGTGAGCATGTATCTTGGCATCGATTTGGGAACGTCCAATTCGGCCATCGTCGGCAACGACGGTCGGGAATTGCGCCTCTACAAGACGGTGGACGGATCGGACGTGCTTCCGAGCGCGATCATGATCGACCGCCGGGGCGGAATGTTCGTCGGAAAGCGCGCCTACGAGCAGGATGCCTTCTCGCCGGAAAATGTCGGCAAGAAGTTCAAGCGTCTCATGGGCACGTCGAGCCCCATCGAATTCAAGAGCGCCGACCGGTCGATGAGCGCCGAGGAGGCAAGCGCCGAAGTGCTCAAGACGCTCCTGGCGCAGGCCAAGCTGGCGGCAGGTCAGTTCGACCTGGAGGGCACCGTCATCACGATCCCAGCGGCGTTTAATCAGATGCAGTGCGAAGCGACCATGAGGGCGGCGCAGACCGCCGGCATCGGCCGCGTCGGCCTGGTCCAGGAACCGATCGCGGCCGCGATGGCGTCGATCGCCGATCGTCAACGACGCAACGCGGCGCTGAAGGATGGTCAATTCCTCGTCTACGATCTGGGAGGAGGTACCTTCGACGTCGCCATCGTGCAGAGCGTCGGCGGTACGATCAACGTCGTAGGTCACGGCGGCATCAACATGCTCGGCGGCACCGATTTCGACCGGCGCGTCGTGAACGAGATCGTCCGGCCTTGGCTCATGGACCAGTTCGATCTTCCGGACGACCTGCAGAAGGATCCAACCTATCAGCGCGTGCTCAGGATCGCGGCCTTTTATTCGGAGAAGGCCAAGATCGACTTGTCGGCGCAGCCCTCCACGCGCATTTCCGCCGACGAAAGCCAACTTTCGTCCCGCGACCTGGCTGGGAAAGAAATCTATCTCGACATTCCGTTCGACAGACGGCAGCTTGAGAATCTGGTCTCCGATCAGGTCGACCGGTCGATCGATGCGTGCCGGAAGCTGCTCAAGGAGAACGGCTACCAGAGCGGCGACATCGATCGCGTCGTGTTCATCGGTGGTCCGACCCGCATGCCGATCGTACGTTCGCGCGTGCCGGAACAGCTGGGGATCGCCGGAGACCTCGATTCCGATCCGATGACCGCGGTCGCGTTTGGTGCCGCGATCTTCGCCGAGAGCCGCGACTGGTCCGGCGAAGCGGTGACCGCCAAACCGACGAGGGCGACGGCCAAGGCGGGCGGGGCCGTCAAGATCGAATACGGGTATCCCGAGCGTACTTCGGATGCGCGGATCAGGATACGGGTCAGGCCGCAGGCGGAAGCGCAAGGCAAAGGCTATCGCCTCCAAATCGACAGCGACATGGGGTGGACCAGCGGGCAGCTGCCTCTCGACGGCACAACCTCCGTCAACGACGTGCCCGTCTCGCGCAGGGGCGACAACCAGTTCCGGGTGATGGTCTTCGACCAATCCGGAAACCCTGTTCAGGAGGCCGAAACCAGGCTCGTGGTGAAGCGTACGGACGCATCGTCTTCGGGCACGCCGATCACTCACACCATCGCCGTCAAGGTGGTGGTCGACGAGGGCGGCATCCCCAAGAATACGCTCCACGAACTGGTGGCGAAGGGACAATCGATTCCGGCGAGCGGCACCGAGACGTACCGTGCCGCGAACGATCTGAAGGGCGGAGAGAAGGCGGGGCTCGACTTCGAGGTCTACCAGATGGAAGCGGGCGTGACCGATCCGGCGCTCAATCTCCATGTCGGAAGCTTCCGCGTCGACGGCTCCCAGCTGGAGGTTGGCGATATAATCCGTCGAGGCGACGTGGTCCGCGTGCACTGGAATCTCGACGAGAACGGTCTCCTGAACTGCGCGCTCGAAGTACCCTCGATCGGCCGCCGCTTCGACACCGGCAAGATGTTCACCGATCACGGCGCCAGAAAGAGCTTCGAAGGGCAGGAAGGCGAGGAACTCGCCAACTCCGTCCTCGACACGACCGCGACCGAACTCGAGGAACTCGAGCGCGCTCTCGGCGCGAAACGCAGCGCCGAGACGGAAGAACTGAACCGGCGGCTGGAGGAACAACGTGAGAACCTCAGGACATCTTTCGAGGCGGATACGCGCCGGTCGATCGCTGAGGAGGGTCGCGCCATCAGACAGGAAATCTCTCGCATCAAGAATCGTCCCGAAAACGTGGGCGCCGTTCTGACGGAAGAGACGGATCGTCTGGTCCAGGACTACAATTCCATCGTCCGGCCCCACGCGCCCAAATCCACGAACGATCGGTTCGACGCGCTGCTCGCGCAGGTTCGGGAGGCTCTCCGCCATGGTCGGCCCGACGACGCGCGAAAATCTCACTCCGAAATGTTCGCGATCTTCATCAATGGCGCCAAGGAACATCCTGGCTTTCAGGTCGACTTGTTCCTCGCCTTCTCACGCGAGCGCCACTTGGCCATCGACAAAGCGATGCACGACAGGCTGGTCGCCGAGGGACAGGCCTGCATCGACCGAAACGATCTGGAAGGATTGCGCCGGACCATCGGACGAATCCTCGAGAACCAGATACCTACCACCGCCAAGAACGCGGCCAGCGCGGCTCTGGCCGGCCTCATGAAGTAGCATGTCCGGCTTTCCTTGGTTTCCGATCGGTCACAAGCTTGTAGTCGGCACCGTCGGCAGGTTGCGTGCGGAAGGGCCGGGTTATCAGGTGCTGCAGGAGCAGGCAGGCGACGCCCTCATCCTCGTTCTCGCCGGCAGGCAGTCCGCTGCGGATGACGCGGCTCGGATCGACGGTGCTTCGCTGTTCGCCGCGTTCGAGTTCGGCGGCCGCCGTTTCCTCACGATGCAGGTCGCGAAGTCCTCCGAGCCCGTGCCGTTGCTGCACTGGCCGAAGCGCTTCGGGCTGCCCACGACCAGCGACATCAGAGCCATCGGAGGGGCGATCGCAGACATGCGCCGGCGCGCTCCGCGGGCCGAAGTGTCGAACGCCCTGTTTCTGCCCGCGCTGGAAGCGTGCCTGCCGGTGAAGGACGCCGCGGAGCCGGAAGACATGAGGCAGATCGCCGCGCAGATACTTACGGCTTCGCAGACATCCGCCTTGGACGTCGGATCGGTGCGTGCCGCCAATCCCTGGGTCTCGGTCGACGACATCACGTTCTTCCTGTCGGCGCTCGGTGTCTCCGAACTCGCGGAGCCGGTCGCGCCGGAGGCCTTCGCTCTGCCCGGTCGCCCGGCTCTCGAAGCCTTCTTTCGTGAGTACGTCATCGAGCCGAACGCCGATCCCGAAAGGTATCAGGCGCTGAGGGTGCAGTTGCCGAACGGAATTCTGCTCTACGGACCGCCCGGATCGGGCAAGACCCACGCGGTGGATACGCTGATCGCCGCGCTGCGCCGACCAACCTTCAGGCTGGATCTCGGAGAGGTGGGAAGCCCCTTCATCCATCAGACCACCGTCGCCATGCGGCAGGCCTTCGAGCAGGCCAAACGCAGCGCTCCATCGCTGCTCGTTCTGGAGGAGATCGATGCCGTAGCGTCGGCACGAGGACCAATGTCGCAAGATCACAAGGTCGAAGAACTGACCGAGATCCTCAGGATGATCGAGGCTGCGGCCAAGAACGGCGTGCTGGTGCTGGCGACGACGAACAGGAAGGAAGCGCTCGATCCCGCGGTCTTGAGAACCGGACGGTTCGACCACTCGGTGCTCGTCGACTACCCGATCGAGGAAGAAGTCGAACTCGCCCTGGGCGGTATGCTGAAGGATCGGCCCCACGACGTGCTGGATCTGTCGCTGGCAAGCCGGTCGTTGGCGGGCCGTCCCATGAGCGACGCAGCTTGGGTGGTGAACGAAGCTGCCCGGCTGACGGCGCGAGCGCAACAGGACAGAATCACAGGCGCCTTTCTGAAAGAAGCGCTGGCCCGGCTTCGATAGTAACCGCCGCTCTCCCGCTCTCACCGGCGTGCCTGGGTTCGACCGCCGTCACGCGGCTCTCGGCACGGGCGTAGCTCTCCTCAGAGCCGAATCAGGCAAGGACCGCCGACAGAGACGAGACGTCGTCCGTTGTCCACCAAAAAATCTTCCTGAAGTTGCGCTGATTCGCGAGCCCAAACTATGGTTGATCGCGCGTGGGTTCCCTACATCGGCATGTATGAAAAGTCTTCGGAGATTTCTCACTAGCCTGTTCGCCGGCGACGAAGGCATGCCGCTGCACGGCAAGATCGCGCTACCGCTTGTCCTGGTGGGAGTTACCCTCCTCTCGCCGGGATGGAAGGACGCCGCGCTCGGGTATGTGAACAAGACATACGGTCTAGGACTCTCTCTCGACGCTCCGTGGTGGGCCGGCGCTGGCTGCGTGTTCCTCGCGGTCGCCGTTTTCCTGGCTGGACACCTGACGTCGACCGGCAAGCCCGCCGGGCAATTCGTCGCTATCCGACATCAGTCCTTTCAGCCGCTCACCGCGCCTCTCCCTCCGGACGCCCTGCCGCGCAAGATGCGAGGTCGAAGGATCGTCAGTTACGACTGCGACCAGTCCAACTTTCTCAGCCTTGGCGCCTTCGATCCCATCGGAGCCGTGAGGCAGCAGCAACGGATGATCACTGAGATCGCTGGCATTCTGAAGGCCGATTCCTCGGCGGCCCTCGGTTACTACGGCATCGTGCACATTCCCTTGCAGTTGCTGGCCGGATGCGGCGTGTCGTCCTTTCCACAGGTCGCGCTCTTCGACCTTCACCGTGAAACGAGCACTTGGCGCGAACTCCAGGCAGGAGGCGGGCCGGACCTCGCGGTGAAGACGGCAAGAACAACCGATCCTCCCCATCCAATCGCTTGCGTGATCCGCATCGAGGTGAGCTACGCGGTGCGCCCCGACGACGTCGCCGAGGTCGTCGCTGGCCCATACCGCGACTATTCTATTTCGATCGGCAAGCCGGGCATCGACAAGATCACTTACTATGGCCAGGTCGACCAGATCAGCTCTGCGTTCCGCAGCGTCCTCGACGAGATACATGGCGAGCTTCCTAGCAACCTCGTCGTTCACGTCTTTTACGCCGGCCCCGTCGGACTTGGATTCAGCCTCGGTCGTCGCATCAGCAGGACCATTCACAACCCGGTGGTCGTCTACAACTACACCGCCAACACGAAGCCCGCCTACGCCTGGAGCGTCGAAGTAACGAGGGAAGGAAGGCCGGAAGACATGGTGGCAGTGTACAAATGACCATGTTCGACCTGACCGCCGATCTCCAGATCTTCTACGACAAGCACGTCCGGCTCGGCGTCGATCGGCGAAAGAAGCTCGCCGATCACCGCGATCTCAACATCGTCCGGCTGAAGAACGGCCTCGACGACCTGGCGGAGGAGTCGAAACGCCCGCGCCCCCATCCGTACGATTGGCAGAACCAGGGTGGCTACGCGATGCACACCCTCAATCAGGATCCGCGCGACGATAACGACTATGACATTGACGTTGCGCTGCTGTTCGAACGCTCGGCGCTACCGGAAGATCCCCGAGCCGCCCGCCAGCGTGTCGCCGACGCGCTCTGCAAGCGATGCACCAACTTCACGCAGGAGCCGACGGCGCGCACCAACGCCGTCACCGTGTGGTACGCCGAGGGCTATCACATCGACTTCGCCGTCTACCGGACCTACGCCGATGACTTTGGAAGGCAAAGGATCGAACATGCCAGCATCGAGTGGAAGGAGCGCGATCCGCAGGAAATCAACAAGTGGTTTCAGAACGCCGTGAGCACGAAAAGCCCGGCCGGCGGCCTTTTGACGAAGGTGCCGGAAGGACAGCTTCGGCGCGTCGTGCGCTTCCTGAAATGGTTCACGCGGTCGCGGCCGTCGTGGAGCCTTCCCGGCGGCCTGATCGTCTCCACTCTCGTCTTCGAGTGCTACAGGCCCAGCTTCGACCGGGATGACGTTGCGCTGTACGACACGATCGTCGCGCTCCGAAACCGCCTCGCCGCCGACACGAGGGTCTATAATCCGGCCGACCGCTCCGAGTTTACGGCCAACTCCGAGATCGCCAACCAGGTGAAGAGGTTCAAGGACCAACTGGACATGGCCGTCGGGAAGCTCGCCGCACTTTTCGAAAGAGATTGCGACAGGACCAGGGGCCGCAGCGCTTGGGACTGGGTCTTCGTCCACGGCTTCTGGGGCGATAAGGAAGTGGCCAAGGTCGCTATGGACGAAGCGCTCGCGAGCGCCTCCCTGCCGACCCCCTACTTCGTCAAGATTCGATGCGATCTCGCGAGGACGGAGGGAGGCAAAACCTACAAGCGGTACGAAAGCGGCTCGTCAGTGCTGCCCAAGAACGTCGCTCTAAGATTCACCGTAGAGTCCACCAACGTGCCCGCCCCCTATAAGATCGTCTGGCACGTCGACAACCATGGCGACGAAGCGGCCGAACACAAGCAACTGACCTGGGAGACGCCGCCGTCCGAGAGCTTCGAGAAGTGGACAAGCACGGCCTTCAAGGGCTCCCACCGCATGATCTGCCGCATCATGAAGGACGGGCGGGTCCAAGCGGAGACATCACACGTCGTCAAGATTGCGCCAGGTCGCTGGTGGAATCGCTAGGGACGACGAAGGAGAAGCGAGATGGCCCGCACGATAACTATCCCCACCGCCGCTGTTAGCGACGCCATGGCGGCCTACACAATTGGATTCGCCAAGCTCGAGGTCCGCGACCGCGTTGAAGACGCGATCGGCGCGGGCTCCGGAACGCTCGTCTCGGTCGGCAAGGTGCTCGGGGTTCTGACGGCCGCGCACGTCCTTACCAACCTCCCCGATCAGGGCGAGGTCGGGATCGTCGAGTACCGCGGTCAAACCATTCACTATCGCAAGCGCACCATCGAGATGGCGAACACAACCAAGATCGTGCTGCGAGGCGATGCTTACGGGCTGGACGGTCCCGATCTCGGCTTCCTGCGGCTCGCCGCCGATACCATCGGCTGGTTCAAGGCGCTCGGTTCGTTCTACAATCTTCTGAAGCATCGCACCGATACGTCCGGATCCCCGCCATCGCCCGATTTCACGGACGCGGTCGTTGGCATGATCGACGAGCGCACCAAGGCGCTGCCGGCCGAGCGGCCTCGCGAACGGAGGAAGGGGTTCGAGGCGCTGTTCTCGAACGGCGCGGTTTCGAACGAGCGTATCGTCGGCGGTTACGACCTATTCGACTTCGCGCCGACCGACTATCCGGACTTCACGCTGCCTGGAGATTACGGAGGCACCAGCGGTGGGGCGGTGTGGAGGATCTATCTGAAGATCGACAGCGAGAAACCGGATATCGCCGGCGTTCGGCTCTGGGGCATGCCGTACTACCAGACCAAGAAGGAAGGCGGCGGGCACGTCCTGACCTGCCATGGAACGGTTGGGGTCTATGGGGCACTGCTGGACGCCATTGTCGCGAAGTGGCCTGAAGAGACGGTCGCCGAATGATCTGTCGCCTTCGCGCATGCTACGTGGCGACCTACCGCCGAATGTGGTAGACGTTGTTTGATGGCGCCCCACAAGAGTGCCACACAAAAAAAGATCGCCGGGCCGAAAACACAATAAAATCAATGCCGAGCAGGACTGCCGCCGCAGTTCAACCCTGTGCGGCACGCTTTGGCAATCGGTCATCGAAGCCGGGATAGCTTCGTAGCTTTTGGAGCTGGCGCTTAACTGCTTAGATTTTGCCGTCCTGGTGTCACTGGCAGTGATGCTCGCGAGCGACGCGGCCTCCCGCGAGACCGGCTCCGCTGCACCAAACGCCCAAGCAAATCGCCCCCCTGAGAAGAGTCTGCTGCAACTCGTGCCGCACCGGATGTAGAAGAATATCCACGGCTGGCGGCATATTTTTATGCAGAGGAAGGTGGAACAGGCGGACAAGCCACGGCTCTGCCGATTCCGAATCACTATCCCGTGCTAACCGCCGGAACGAGCGGCGGGCGAAAGAATTCGTCTTGGCAGGAGCGACAAATGCTGATGACGAAACAGAGACGCCCAGCGATCCGACGATGCGAGGCTGGGCGCTCGCCGTACCGCAGGAGGCCGGCGCCATCCACGAATGCGAGGAGCACGGCTGGGCGAAGGACCGCGCCGATCCGTATACTCGCGAGCATGCGGTGGATATCGCCAGACAGGAGCCGCCGGACGGCATCTCTCCAGACGAAGCCGTCGCGGAGGTCCGCGCCCTGCCGGAATCGGTCGGCAACACCTGAAAGGAATGCCTGCCGGAAAGAGGTTGATGTAGCGACCCCAAGAACAATAGCGCTGAGGTCCGCTCTATCTCTGATAGCGGCCCGTTGACGCATCTCACGCTAGGTCCGAGTTGGGCCGATATGTTGCAAAAGTCGATTTTCGCCGATGACCAAAATTCTGCGGGCCGTGGGCGCGACTTTCGCGTACAAGATGCGAGGGACCTCACGGCCTCACGCAAAATTCACAGGCGACTTCGGTAACGCGATTGAGGTTATACGAATCAGCGGTCGCTCACTGCGTAGTGGTTTCGCGAAAAATCTTGAGCCCTGCAACTTTTGACTTTTGCAACACAATTCGCCACTTCCTGAAATCACCGAACGGGCGACGCAGTAGGCCGTGTGAGCTATTGGAGGTTCTTCAACCATAGAAGCGCGCCTGCGCCCACGATCCAACAGCAAGCGAAGGCCAAAATCTCGGACAACCTGAGTGCCGCTATGACTGACCTAGGGTCCAAATCAGAAAAGCCGGATTCCCGCGCCCTCTTTCTCATACGTGAAGTGAACCGCAGGCCCGTCGCTACAGCGAGGACGAACGCTATAATCAGCGCGATCTTCAAATTCGCGGTTCTCACCAGCAAATGCAATCGTGGGCAAAATGACGCTGTGATTCATACCGTGAACATAACCGACCGATGCAGACTTGGCCGCAGCTGATCCGGAATTGGGTTACTGAATTCTAAGAACTTCAGACGAGGAATGGAGGCGTCCCGTCCGAACGTTCTAATGGCGGCTCCGGGTCAAGATGCGAAAATACTCTGCGCGAGCAGATGTTTTCCCTTATCCTCCAAACCAGACGCTGCTCGATGCGGTCGGCACTTCGCATTTGGGCCAACAGCGGTCATGGCACGCTTGGCTTTAGAGTGCAATTAATGGTATGCTTCAAAGATTAAGGTCAACTGGGCGTCGTGTTGAGCCGCTGAATTTTCCTTAGGTTCGACGAGCGCTTGTCTCCCCTTTGAACCAAAGTGAGGAGTTCGCCATGAAATCGACCCGACGATCATTCGTAAACGGCGCGGCTGCGGCCAGCTTGGCATTCACAGTCCTCAACGGAATGCCCCTGCCTGCAAACGCACAAGCAGTCACTCCTGAGGAAGCGCGGCAAATCGCTGAGGACGCCTATATCTACGGCTATTCGCTCATCACGACCGAAGTCACCCGGGTTCAGATGAGCAATGTGCCAAAGGTTGAAGGGCTTACGGCGCCGACCGGACAGTTCATCAACATTCCGCGATATCCGCCGGCGGATTATCGTGGCGTTTCGGCGCCAAATGCGGACACACTTTATTCTCTGGGTTGGCTCGACCTCACTGAACCGCAGGTGTTCAGTCACCCAGATATGGGCAATCGTTTCTATTTGTTCGAGGTGACCGACCTTTGGATGTCGGACTCCGAGTCATCGCCGAGCAGACGCACGGCTGACGGCAAGGCCGCCAACTACCTGTTCACCGGCCCTGGCTGGAAGGGCGAGGTACCGGCAGGCATGAAGCAGTTCCCCATGGCGACGCGCTACATGGTCATTCTGGGCCGAACTTATGCCGATGGCACCGAACAGGATTACAAGGCAGTTAACGAGTTGCAGGCACAGTACAAGATCACGCCGCTTTCCTCATGGGGCAAGTCGTATACACCTGTCGCGCCGCCGGTGAATCCGAATCCCGGCTTCAGCATGACCGATAAGCCGCAACCGGTCATCATAGCTATGGGAACGGAGGGATATTTCAATCTCTTGGCGAAGCTAATGGGTCGGGATGCACCGCCAGCGGCGGGAGATGGCCCCATCCTCGCGAGCATGGCGAAGATCGGTATCGTACCCGGCAAGCCGTTTGAGATGAGCAAACTCGAGCCCGCTGTGCAGGCTGCATTGAGGGACATTCCGCAATCAGCCCTGAAGAAGATTGAAGACAACAAGGCAGCCTTGGGCGGGATCATCGACGGCTGGGTGGTGACAAAGGGACTAGGTACCTACGGCCCCGACAGCTACATGATGCGCGCTGTGGTGGCGGCATTCGGTTGGCCCGCCAACCAGCAGCGGGATGCGGTCTATCCCTATACGGAGACCGATTCGACGGGACAGAAGCTGACGGGCGCAAACAAGTACACCTTGACCTTCGCCAAGGACGCGACGCCGCCGGTCAACGGCTTCTGGTCGATCACCATGTACATGATCGACCAGGGCTGGTGGTTCGTTCCCAACCCGCTGAACAAATTTACCGTCAGCCTGCGCGACAATCCAAAGTTCAATGCCGATGGTTCGCTGACGCTTTACCTCCAGAATGAATCGCCGGGTAAGGACAAGGAGGCGAACTGGCTTCCGGCTCCGAAGGGCGAGTTCATTCCTATGCTGAGAATGTACTGGCCGAAGGATGAGTCGCCTTCGATCCTGAACGGCTCGTGGAAGCCCCCGGCGGTGCAAAAAGCGAGCTAAACTTGTACCGCGCCGGCGCAAACGCACCGGTGCGGCATTTCCCAACTGCGCAGTTAAATCGGAGACAAGTTCAACGTCCGAGGATGGGATGGTCCGGCCGTGCTCCAGCCCTGCCAGCGAGCCAAACTGGTAAGGGCACCGAAGACAAGGGAGTATGCCATGTCCCAGACACTCAACGGCAAGATCGCCGCGATCGGCATCGATATCGGCAAGAATTCGTTCCACATTGTCGGCCAAGATCGGCGTGGAGCCCTAGTACTGCGCCAGAAGTGGTCGCGTGGCCAGGTGGAAGCGCGGCTTGCCAACCTGCCGCCGTGCCTCATCGGCATGGAGGCCTGCACCGGGGCGCATCATCTCAGTCGCAAACTTCAGGCGCTTGGTCACGACGCCCGGCTGATGCCGGCGAAATACGTGCGGCCGTATAGCAAAGGTGACAAGAATGACTATCGCGATGCTGAAGCGATCGCCGAGGCCGTGCAGCGCCCAACCATGAAGTTCGTGGCGACCAAGACCTCCGACCAGCTCGACCTGCAGGCGCTGCACCGCGTGCGTGAACGGTTGGTCAGTCAACGGACCGGCATCATTAATCAGATCCGGGCCTTTCTGCCGGAGCGCGGCATTGCCGTACGGCAGGGACTGCGTTTCCTGCGCATTGAGCTTCCGGGCATCCTGGCGTCGCGCACCGATGTCATCTCCCATCGCATGGTGCGCATCCTCGAAGACCTGTCAGGAGACTGGCGTTGCCTCGATACGCGCATCGAGGGCCTCACCAGCGAGATTGAAATGCTTGCCCATCAAGATCAGCACTGCGAGCGCCTAATGACGGTGCCCGGCATTGGCCCGATCATCTCGAGTGCGATGGTGGCCGCGATCGGCACCGGCGATGTGTTCTCCAAGGGCCGCGACTTCGGCGCCTGGCTCGGGCTGGTCCCGAAACAGATCTCGACGGGAGACCGCACGATCCTCGGCAGCATATCAAAGCGCGGCAATCGCTATCTGCGCGTCCTCTTCGTTCAGGCAGCCTGGGTCGTGCTGGTCAAGCTCGGGCCGGAGCATTGGGAACGCTATGGGCTCAAGTCTTCGATCGAGGCGGCGAAGAGACGACTCCACCACAACGTGCTCGCCATTGCGCTGGCCAACAAACTCGCCCGCATCGCCTGGGCGGTTCTCAACAAGGGACGCGCCTTCGCGTGCATCAAGACCGACGCGATGGCGTCCCGTCCAGCGTGATCCTCGACGTCGTGCTCGGGCCCGTCAAGGCGTGGCCTGGCAGCAGGACAAGAGAGGCAAGACAAGCGCGACGGCCAACCTTGACGACCCCTGTGCGCGACGCGAAGCCACGCGCAGGCCGGGACGAAGGAACGGTCCTCGGCGCAAACAAAGGAACAGCATAACAGGAGGAGCTATTGATGATTTAGCCAACAGCTTTTACCCGCCAAGGTCTGCGAGAGGATGAGTAGAGATGGAGGATCGGTCTTCCCGGCGCTTGCGAACACTGGTGACCCAACTAGCCCGTTCGAGGCCTATCCGAGAATCAGGTCGCATGCGCGCTGATATCCATGGTGGCCCGGAGCACACGCTCTAATCAGAGGCCGGATACAGTATTGCAAGACCGCGTCAACCAGGTCGACGAAACCTCTTGCACCGCGCGGCCAGACCATACAGTTGGGTCAAAACGCGACAACGTGAGAAAATCTGGTCCGCCATGCCTCGATGAGCGGACCTCGTGGAGGGATGCCGCCACTTCG
Organism: Bradyrhizobium sp. SHOUNA76; assembly: GCF_023006445.1. Lineage (NCBI taxonomy): Bacteria > Pseudomonadati > Pseudomonadota > Alphaproteobacteria > Hyphomicrobiales > Nitrobacteraceae > Bradyrhizobium > Bradyrhizobium sp. SHOUNA76. The sequence goes on along the minus strand of NZ_JALBHA010000012.1, from coordinate 22,041 downwards.
CCAGGGTCAATTGCAGACATTAGACAGCGGCGCAGGATCGGCTTTCTAAACAACCGAAAGCCGCAGCTTGCTTATTCCTAGTATTTTCTGACGATGGGCTTTGTCGTCGGAGGCGTTCCGGGCGCGGGCGGCGAGATTGAGAAGGTGACCCAAGTATTCCAGCCCGCTGGCCGGTTTTCCGCAGCGAACTCTCCGTAAGCCTTAAAATTGAGATAACCCTGCATGTCGCCGACCGGAAAAAGGAACCCGATCTGGGGACCGACGCCAGCTACCTGGGACTGGAAGCAACCGACGCGGTCCCCTGTACCGCTGTCGCAGCCCAGCCCTTTGTAGACATAGCCCACGAGGCCGACCATGACCTGCTTCGACAAGAACTGCGATGCACCCCAGTCGAAGTGCATGTCGACGCCGCTTTGATACTGCGTGGCAGTGTTTTTGAAATTATAGGTGAAGCCGAGCACGCCGGAGAATTCGTGACCGGTCTGCGGATTGAAATAGGTGTAGCCGCCGCCGGCGTCGATCGCGCCGTGTCCGATGCCGAGGTTCGACAATCGATCGGATTGGTAAGCGCCAACCGGGATGTCACCCGTGATATACGTCATGTAGTTGTGGACGCCGGCGTTCCAGCGCAACGCGAACTGCGGCGCCAGATCTCCAAAGCCCCACGTCGTGTCGCTGATGGTGTCGGACCGCGCGAAGGGAACATTGCCGAACGGCGTCGTGAGCACGCCGGACAAGGTCCCTGCCAGGCTGGTGCCGACGACGCCATAGGCTGCCAGGAGGGACACTGACGCCTGGCCGCCGAGCACCGGCGTCGCAAATACATAGCTCGGAAGCACAAGGCCAAGATCGCCGGTGGAGTTGACATTCAGATTGAGATTTGCGTTCACGGTAAGGTTGGCCGGAACCCTGCCGAGCGTGAATTCACGCGCCCGCGCGACGTCGGCGCCGGCGGATACGGAGGTGTGGTAGTAGATATTCGCCAGGGACCAACCCGGCTGCTGCGGCGTGGCCGCGAGGCTTCCGAAGAGGCCGGGGATCCAGAAACTGATGCCGTTTTCATCGGCGAAAGCAGATTGGGAAAAAAGCATCATCGCGGGCGCCACGATTGCTGCAACGGCAAGTCTGCGTCTATGTGCTGAGATTGGCCGCCCGCTTTCCGCCCTGGCCAGTGCAATTGCCGGTGTCATAATCATTCTCCGTAAGGTGTGTCGCCTCCGAATACAACTCGGCGACACTGTATCCCCGGAGCAAGCAGGACTCAGTATGCAAAATTCGCTCAGGATTGATTTGCCAGAAAAAAGGTGAAAACTGCGACCAAAGAGCAACAGACGCTACACCACGGATATCGCTATTCGCATGATCGGCTTTGCGGTTGGAGCAGGCTCGACTGCAATGGTGGTCGGTCGGGATCTGCTGCAGCGGCCGTTTGAGTTGATCAAGATGCGCGTTTTGCTGATGTCCGAACCTAGCCGGCTGTAACGAAGAGGCAGAGCATGTCTGCTCCGCCCACTCAGGGACTGAGCGGCGTGAGAGCGTTGCGCAGTGGCGCGTTGGAAATTTGCATCAAACCCGCAAATGGCTGACCAAGCTCCAAGACCAGGTAGATCGCCCCCGCGGCCGACAGTGCAAAAACGAACAGCGCGCTGAAAACGGTTGCGCTGGGTTTGGCAAACAGGCCGAAGCTTCCAAAGATGATAGTGAGCCAGAAAATCAGCACCACCATGAACGGCATCGGGATCGAGTTGTTCGTCTGTGCGAACAGCAGCAGACGGGTTTGCGCAAGGTCGGTGGCGATCTGTACGGCCCTGGCTTGCAGGGAGCGCTGGGCATCGTTCTGCGGCGAAAGCTGCTGAAGCTTCGTGAAGAATGCGTCGCTTGCGGCGCTCGCCTCGAAGGGTGCCGCCTGGGCGACCTCGGCACGTTTCTCGCGCCACATTCGATCGGCTAAAACAACGACGCTGCGCCGTAACAGATCGCGTACGACATTCGTCTCCGGTCCGTACTCCGCCAGCAGATTGTCGAGCACGACAACATTACTCGTCATATGCGTGACTTGAGTGCTCTGCGTGTCGTAGGAGCCCTTCGCCGAAGCAATCAGCAGGCCGAGGACAAGCGCGGCTATCGTCCCGATGAGGCCCGTGCCCAGCCTGACCACATCCTTGTCATCAGGGCTCAGGTGATGCCCAGGAAGGAACATACCCAGCAGGGCGCCGCCTGAGATGCATACAAACGTGATGCCCGATAACGCGATTGCATTCATGATTCACCAGTGTCGCGAGGCGTCTCTCTGTTGGCCGTCCATTCTGTGGTTCCCGCACTCGCGGTACCGCGAGAAGCCGCGACCTTGCGGTCGCCTAGGCTACGGACTGCGGGCCTCTTCGCGAGCTTCGCCGCGGTCCGGGCCGGGAAACCGACGTCGATGAGCCATCCAAACCACATGTCGTTGATCGTCCCGAGCCCCTTCGGCGGCTGTTCGACCACGACGGGACCCCTTCGTCAGATCCACAATGCTGAAATAATAAATAGTGTCGGCATTCGCGGTGAGAAACAGCGACTTCGCATCCAATCAGTTCGGGGTAGATGGTGACAGTATTGTCCTCGGCCCCGATGCCGAGAAGGCCCTGACGGATCGCATACGCGGATGAACCCCCGTAGCTGTTCAGGAACGCGCAAGACCGCGGGTGAAGTCCAGCGTATCGTAAATCTTCTCGGCGGTTTCCGCGCTGGGCGCGCCGTCCTTGAAATTGAGCTTGCCGATGCGCGTGTCCGGAGTGACGAGCATTGGCGGAATGGCGGGTGCGGTCTGTGCGGCGGCCAATTGGGGCAGGGTCAGCGCGGCGCTGGCTACAATGACTGCGAGGCCTAAGAAGGAGCTTCATAGAATCGTGTCCGTTTTCAAGCCCGAACTCGAGAAAATGCGCGCGGAACACTACCCGCAGTTGCGGTGGTTGGCTAGCCAAAATGGCAGAGTTGGATCGGGACGCTGTGTTCGAGATGGGTGTTGGCTGTGTGAAAACGCGGAGTCGCCCGATGACGAGAGACCAAATCACTCGTCTGAGACTGTGAACTCGAAGTGGCTATCAGGCTGGAGATGAAGATAGCAGCGACTGGCCTACGGACCTGGCCCTCCGTGGTGCCGCACGAAATTTCCTGGAAAGTCGACATCATGACAGACGGGCTGAGCAGGAAGTCGTTGGATCAGCCCCTTCGAACCCCTCGCACCAGCCGGAATGTTGCGGACGAGGCACATGGACGTGGAGGCACATAATAGCCATGGCTGCCGCTTGCGTTCCGTGCTAGGGTAATGCTCGTGGAGGTAGCGGAAGCTTTTCCGGCGGCAGGTGTCGCCCGGGAGGAACGCTAATAGCGACGTAGGTCCGTGTGCATCTGCCGGGCATGACGCTGCGCTGCCAATCATTTCTCTCGGCAGGACGGTTTTCGGTTAGACGCAAATCACAGTGCCCTCTAGAAAAGCCGCCGGAGCAGCTTCGGGGCACCATTACTGCCTTGGCACTGGCGAGTAGGAGATTGCAGATGCCTCTCTCGATTTCGCTGATAGTTCTGAGCTCGCAATTGGTCGTTGCGGCGGCCGATACGGTCCCGAAATTCGACATTGGTCGTAGCTGCAAGGCCGTCGCCAGTGCCGCGGCTGGCATGTCCGAGGACCAGCCGGTCAAGCGGTGCGTAAGCGACGAGCAGGACGCGCTGCAACAGCTCGAAAGCCAGTGGTCAACATTTACCAGCTCGAGCCGAGCAAGCTGCGCCGGGATGGAAAACGTCGACGACACGCGAAGCTACGTCAGCCTGCTGACGTGCCTGCAGTTCGCCAAGCAAGCCAAGTAGCTGAACCGCCCCTGGTCAATGGACCTCGATGGATCAAAGGCTCAGCGGCGAAAGCGCCGGGCGAAGCGCGTAACAGACGTATTTTCTTTCCGAGGTTCGGATCCGTCTCTCCACGGAATTGTTGCCCGCCGCGGGCCTGCTGGGTTCGCGGCGCGTTCGTATTGCCGGCAGATCGCTCGTGGGGCTGGTCTGCATGAAGCCGAGTTCGTCGCAAAGTTGCCAGCAAGGAGGTTGTTATGAAATCGAAACGAGCATTCTTGATCGCCGCCACCCTCGTCTGCGGAGTCTCCGGTTCGATCGCTTGGTCGACAAACGAGGGTGTCGCATTCTCGGTAAGCAGCGCGGAAGCCCGGGTCGGTCGACCCTTGACGCCGATGAGCTACGCCGGGGTCGCCCGTCGAACTACACGTCGGGCGGTTGTCGGAGGAGCCGTCGTGGGCGGAGCGGCGGTGGGGTGCCACCGCGTGATGGTCAACGGCGTCTGGGTCTGTCGCTGAACGGACCGTCAGCCGTCTCTTGGTGGCGGCTCAATTGCAACCGCTTCCGGGCACTGCGATCACCGCCTCAAGATCTGCTGCTAGATCGGAAGATGGAGACGGTGGAACGGCGCTGCTAGTCGAAATCGCGATCGAGTCCGCCGATCGGAGGAAGCGCGCACACCTTAGGGTCGGACGGCCGAAACGGTAATTCTGGCTGCGTTCTATCATGAAGTTAGATCAGCGCTCCAGCCGGGAGGCCTGGACCGCGGCGTCTATCTTTGCCCGCCTGATCGGACTGATCCTCTCCAGCATTTCCCCAGGGGAGAAGGGATGTTCAGGTTGGCAGCGGCGAGGCGTATGGCTTGAGTGGCGTATTCCGGGGTTAGGTCAAACCAGTCGCCAGTCAGCCCACGCTTCGACCTATCCAACATCGCTGTTGCATCGGCGTGGATGCGCGTGGCGAGCAGGTCGCCCGCCGTCCACACGATGTGATGGATCTGCAATTCCTTCCAGCTGCCGAGGTCGCGCACCCGATCCTTCAGCTGCCTGACCCAACCGATGCGGAGCGGCTGACCACCGGTCGGACCGAGGGCGTAGACACACGCCAGCTCCAGATCAGCAAAGATTTTCAGCTCCGGCTTCGATGAAAGCCAGGGCAGTCCGCCCACGAAATTAGATCTCCCCCAAAATGCGAAGAACTTAACCCGAGCAAAATCTAGTCCGCCATGCCGCACTGAGCCGACCTCAATGAGGTGCGCCGCCACTTCGGCGGTGGGCCATGAACGGACATCGCACCACGGCTTCGGGCCGAGCTTGCGAGATTTGGACGCTACCGCTCGCTTACTAGTCAGCCCCTTGATCGGGCATCTCTGGATGCAGGCTCTGCGACACGCTGCGGAGGATTGTCTTGGCAACGGGATCGTTTGGAAAGAGCTTCAATATTTCACGATAGTGCCACGCAGCCCCGGCAACGTCGCCCCGCTCAAAACAGCCCGACGCAACCCACGTCATCTCGTTCAGCCGCAAATCATCGGCCCGAGCCTTCAGTTCCGCATCATCAGTCTTTGTTATTCCGAGCAACTCGTAGATCATGAACTCCTGCTTGCGACCTTTGACCTGAACCCGCCGCAAGGGCCTTGCTACAATTTCGGATGCCACGGCCTCGAAAACGCTGTCGCTGATGCAAATGGTGGTGCCGAAGTTCTTGTTCATGCCTTCGAGCCGCGATGCAACGTTTACTCCGTCGCCCATGACCGTATAGCTGAAGCGTTCGGTGGAACCGACGTTGCCGACCAACACGTCCGCTGTATTGAGCCCGATGCGGATGCGCAGCGGCGGTTTTCCTTCTGGGTGCCACCTCTCGTTGACCCGCTGCATTCGCCGCGTGGCTCGAAGAGCGCCGGAGCACGCGCGCAGCACATGGTCGGGAAGTGCAACTGGCGCGCCCCAGAACGCCATGATGCCGTCGCCGATGAACTTGTCGACGGTGCCCTTCTCCTCCGAAATCGCCCGCGTGACCTGCTCGAAATACACCGACATCTGCTCCAGCAACGCATCCGGCGTCGACTGCTCGGCGTGCGTCGAAAAATTCTCTAGGTCGGAAAACAGGATGGTCAGATTGCGCTTTTCCACGCCAAGGGCGAGCGGGATGCCAGACTTGATCAGTCCCCTGACCACGTCCACAGGCGCAAAGGAAGAAAACGACTGGAGCGAGTTGCGCAGCAGCGACGCCGCAGATTGAAGCTGGGCGATTTCTCGGACCTTGGAAGGGCGGTTCACGAGCCGCTCGAAGGACAAGCTTTCGACCGATTTGAGTTCCTGCGAGATGATCTCAATTGGCTGCGACAGGCGGCGGGACAGGAGGTAAATCAGGAAAAGCTCCGCGATTGAGAGGACAATGATGATGAGAATGATCTGCTGGTTCGTCGCCCTGAGCTGCCCAATGAAGTCGTCCGTCGGCGTGATGACGACGGCTACCCACGGGCGTGCGAAGTTCTCCGGGAAACGAGCAAACGAGGCGCTCAGCTCTTGGCCGTCACGAGGTGAACGGAACAGGAAATCGTTCTCGTCCGTTTCCTTCTGCAATCGGTAGGCTTCGCGCACGTCGTCGTCAGCGAAATTCTCCAGCCGCGCCACCTCTAACTTTCCATCCGACAACCGAACGCTCTTTTGCTTGTCGGACGCCGCGATGATCTTGCCGCCTGTCGGATCAGCAATGATCGTCATGCTGTGCGGACTGGCGCGATGCGAGGCGAGAAATCGCGTCAAGACATTCAGCGTGATGCTCGTCCCCGCGCAGCCGATGAAATCCCCGTTATAATAGACAGGAAATCTCATGTTGATGACCGGGTAGCCAGTATCGGAGTTGATTTCGGGGTCCGCGATAGCCAAGGCCCCCGATGCCTTTGCCGCCGGATATCCAGAGATAGCGCGGTAATCAACCGTGGTCGGAACCGCATATTCGCCGACGACATGGCCCCAAGTGTCGAAGAATGTTCTGTGTCGGCTGCGGCTCGTTCCGACCGAGAAGTCGTCGATGAAGTTCATGTGCCAGTTGGCCGTTCGCGGGATTTTTGGATCAGACCGCCGACGGTCATCGTCGATCCGCGTCACCGCCCGATGATATCCGTCCTCAAAGCTCACGAAGGCAGCGTCGATTTCTTCGGCGGACGTTAACGTGCGGAAAAGAACCTCGCGACTTCTATCGGTGCGGAAGAGCATAGGGTCGGCCGCAACGACCTCTGCGAGCAGACGAAGTGTGCCCGCGACGCCCTGGATCATTCCTTCAACACTTTCGATGCTGGCCTGTCGGGTCTTTGCAACGTCATCTTTGAGCGTTGCCATCATCACTTCCGAATTTCGATAGTAGTTGTAGGCCAGGATGAAAATGAGAATTGGAATGCTGAGGCAAACAAACAAAACCGACATGACAACGCTGAGCTTTGGGATACCAATCGCAGCTTTGAGGCGAGGACCAAGCACCCTGATCCACAGCCAAACCAGCGCTGCTGCGATTGCCAGCAAGCCCAGCCCTAGCAGGGTGTATTTCAGCCAACCTGGAACCCCACTTTCATCTGTCCTGAAGACCATCCATTCGGGCTTTTCCAGCGCCCATGCCGGTGGGGCGGCCAGTAGTGCTAAACAGGCCACGACCACGAAGTGCCATAGGGCATTAGGAGGGACAAACGCGATGCGTTTAGCAACCGGCGACCGAGCGTCGGTCTGAGGATATGCCCGCCGACCAAAGCTCAAGACTGCGGTGGCCGCCGTCCCCGCGATGAATTCCCGTCGTCGCATGTATCATCCCCCCATCCAGGGGCCACGCCAAAGGGATGACGAGACTAGCACTTTGCGGCGGGACAATTGGAGCGTCCTGCTCTTAATAGGCATTTTGCCGGGCCGTGGCTCGGCCGGGACAAGCGTGTGTCAACTACGGAAGTCTGGGTTGGGTCAAAAACGCCGTTCGGACAGGCGGCCTTTCACTCTCGATCTACCCCGATGATCGGACATGTTCGGTGTTGGCCACCGCCGCAAAAGTGCCCGGCGGAAGTGAAAGCCTTTTGCTTGTGGTTCAGGCGACCTTCGTCACCGGCGGAATTCTCCACGAGCCATCAAGCCCTTCGCCGATGCCGAGTGACTCGCCGAATTCGGCGCGGCTCAGGGTGCTTACGGATGCTCCGGCCAGTAAGCTGAGACCGCCAAGAGTTGCGGCGCGGCGGGGTAATGCTCATAGCAACTCTCCCGTTCGATGGCTGGGTCGGTCGGATGGCTTCGGCTCCTCAGAGGTTTCACGATATCAGGGTTTCAACCGGCGAGCTATTGCTCTTTGGGTCCGGCCTGACGTCCGTTAATGGGTTAAAATGCGAAGAACTCAACATGAGCAGTAGTCCGCAATGCCTCGGTGAACGGACCTAGTGGAGGGCTGCGGCCACTTCTCGGACGGGCCATGTGCGGACATCAACGATCTCCAAGATGCAAAGCTTCACCTGCGACAATCACCACTCCGGAGGCCGAATCGTCGGGCCGATGTTCTCAGGACCTGGCAGGCCCGGAGCCGGCGGTTGTGGCTCGTTCGCAGGCGGAAGCAAGTTGCCCCAGTCCGTTCGCGCACGCATCTGGTCAACCGTTGCCGGGCTCACGAAGTTGCCGCCTTCCCGTATCTGCCAGCCGCCGCCGAGCGCCCGAAACACCGCGGTGAGGCCGAGCGGAACGCTGGCCGTTGCGCCGGCCAGGCTGCTCTGCGCCTGAAAGAGATTCTGTTCCGCGGTCAGTACGGTGGTAAATGACGTCGCGCCCTGCTCATACTGCTCAAGTGCGATTCTGAGGGCGCCATTTGCCGCTTCAACGCTGCGACGTAGATACGCGGCCTGGTTCCATGATTGCAGATATGTCGCAAGACCGTTGTCCACCTCCTGCTGGGCACTCAACACGGTGTTCTGATAGTCGATCACCAACTGCTGAAGTTTGGCATCCTGCAAACGAATGTTGTTGGTGATTTGCCCGTAGTTCAGCAGATTCCATTGAAACGACGGGCCCGCAGCATACGCCACGCCCTTCCAACTGACGACTTGACCGAGGTTATGGCCGTTGGCGGTACTGGCCGAGCCGCCGAACGTGCCCGTGATGCTGATGGCCGGATAGAGTTGTGTCGTGGCAATTCCAATCTCCGCACTCTGCGCCAGCGCGGCGAGTTCAGCGGAGCGGACGTCCGGTCGGCGGCGCAACAAATCTGCAGGGATTCCAACAACGACTGTGCGAGGTGGCGATGGTATTCGGCCAACTGATCGTGAAAGCAACATGCCGAGCGACTGCGGCGGAACGCCGAGCAGGACCCAGAGCGCGTTTTGTCCCTGCTGCAATTGTATCGTCAATTGGGGAATTGCCGCACGTGTCTGCTCGAGGACGTTGGTCGCCTGGAAGACATCAAGCTCCGAAGTCCCGCCGCCCGTGAACTTGGCCTTTGCGATGCTAAGCGCCTGTTCCTGCCTTCGGACATTGGCCCGTGCAATTCCGATCAACTGCTCCGTTGTCCGGATACCGATATAAGTTGCGGTAACATCGGCGAGAAGCGACACCAGAACGCCGTCATAAGCCGCAATCGACGCCAGGTACACGCCATCGGCGGATTCAACTCCGCGGCGGAACTTGCCCCAGAAATCCAGCTCCCACGCTGCCTGCGCAGCAAGAGCATCTGTCCAGAAATATGAGGGCGTCGCATTCGGACCGGCCAGCGGCGTCGCCGCGCTGGTTCGATTGTAAATGATCGAGCCCACGCCTTGCTGCACCTGCGGATAGCTTATGCCGATAGCTATTCCCAGCGCCGCGCGTGCTTGCAGCACCCGCGTCCCTGCGCTCTCCAGCGTCAGGTTTTGATTGTACGCAATCTGGATCAGCTTGTTGAGGGTCGGATCGCGAAAGCCTTCCCACCAGTGTACGTACTCACGGGGGCCGGATTTAACCGAGCGATTGTCCGTGCCACGAAACTTGTCGGCAAGCGGAGCGACAGGCGCTGTAAAATTCGGCCCGATCGTACATGCCACGGTTGGCAGGAGAAGCGCAGCCACTAGCAACCAGTGAAATGACCGGCCAAGAACAGCGCCGACATTATACCGCCGCCCAAACGGTGCCTGATGCTGCGTCGCCAAGGTTTCGCTCCCCACGCACGTTCACCTAACTCGTTTGTATCCCTTCATTGCCGCGCTGCACGTCACGATGGCGGCTTTTCCACAGTGGGCATGACGTACAACAGCCACTTCTTCATCCGGATCGCGACCTTCGAAATGACGTGCGTGGCCTTGCCCTTCTGTGTGTAGATCACCGCCGATCCACCTGACCCGATCGACAGTTTGCGGGCTACGGCATCGTCGCTGAAATTGATCCGCACCGCGTAAAGACCGTCAGATCCGATCCGGGCCGCGTTCGGGATTGTGCCGCTGGTCGTGAACTGACCGCCCCCAGTGGCCGGAATCACGTAGTCCACTTTTCCCAGGAAAAGACGGCCCGGGTATGGATTGAGCACCATCTCCACCTCGTCGCCCGGTTCGACATTCGAGAGCCAGTTCTGCGGAAACACCGCAGCAGCCGCGGTATCTGACACGTTGACGAATGTTCCAGCAGGAGCAAGCGGAAGCGGCACCAGCATGGTTCCGACCTGCACCTGCCAGTTCGTGACGTAGCCATCGCCAGGTGCCATCATCTTGCACTGCGAGAGGTTAAAGCGTGCGTCATCCAGTTGAGCTTCGACAGCCGGAACATTGCTCTGGGCCGTCACCAAGGCGGCGGCAGCCTGTTGAGCAGAAGCCTGCGCTTGCGCGAGGCCCGCTTCGGCCTGTTGAACGGCAGCGTCCGCCTCCTGACGTTCTTGCGTCGCCTTGGCCACGTTAAGCTGACTAATGGCAGCCTTGTCCGCGCGCTGAATGTTGAGGGCAATCTGTTCCTGGGTCTTGGCCAGTTCGTCCGCAGCCTTCGCCTTCGCGAGAGTGGCCTGCGCATTCGGTATCGCAGCGTTTGCTGTCGTGAGCGCAGCCTCGGCTTGTTTTACGTTTGCCTTCGCTGCCGTTAATTGCGCCTCGACCTGGTTGACCGTGTACTGGTAGGGAGCCGGATCGACCTCCAGCAGCAGATCACCTTTTTTCAACGGTTGATTTGCCTGCGCGTAGATCGTCTTGACCTGCCCTTTGACGTAAGGGACGAGTTGCACCACGTATTGGCTGGTCACCATCTTGTCCGTAATCGGCGCCGACTGCGTCCAGACCACCACAACGCCGCCGATCATGAATACGCCAGCGACGATCATGCCTGCGATTATATAAGCCGTGGGCTTGATGCGCAGCACCTTGAACAGCACGAGAACGACGGCAACGTAGACAATGATCAGAAATGCGATCACGGGCGCGTCTCCTTGTCCGGAGCTTTGCGCAGTATCGCTAAAGGCGTTGCAGCGACGTCGGATTCAGCCGCGCTACCCGGCTGCTTCCCGTCCCCGACCGGGGATTTGGTGCCAAAGGGCGTTGTAAACGCCCAAATGAACGCCACCGGCCACAGCAACCCACCGGTCGCGATCCCGATCCAGCTCATGGCATTGATCGCGCCGGCTTGCGGGTGGTTCCATTTGTGCGCGAGCTGACCTGGAAGTTTGCCCAGAGTGACGATGATGATGACGCCAACAAGGATCAGAACAGCGAATACGACAAAAGCGAACGCATCCAACGCGCCGAATGAAGAATCCACTGCCAGCACTCCATGTAGAAGCCGCGTGGTTATATTTCGCGCGGGTGCGCGCTGCTCAGTCTATTCTGTCCAAGATAGGGTGAACTTTCTTGCTCAGCAAACTAATTCACCTCCGAGAACGGACATTCAGCGACCATTGCGGCATGTCCGTTTCGTGCCAGGAACGGAAGTGAAAGCCTTTTGCATCTGGCTCAGGCGATTTTCGTCACCGGTGGGATTTTCCACGAGCCATCAATGATCGACGGGTCTTTCTCGTTCGGCCAATACATGCGTAACATCAAGATGAAATCTCCGGCGGGCGCGGGAAGCCAATTCGATTCCTTGTCTTTTCCCGGCGAGTCCTTCTGAATGTAGAGATCGGTCGATCCATCCGGATTGGACATCAGGCTCTGCCGTGCACTGATCGAATAGCGGTTGATCGGATTGTTCACGAAGAAATAGTCTTTGTCGTACATCGTCAGCGACCAGAAGCCGTTCACCGGCGGCAACTGATCCTTGGAGAATTTCAACACGTATTTGTCTGCACCGTTGTATGCCCGGCCCTCGGCATCCTTCTGCGATGTCGGATAGATAGCGTCCTGAGGTCGGTTGGCGCCTAGCCCAATGGCAGTGACGAATGCACGCATCAGATAATCGGTGCCGTATAGGCCGGTTTTGGTTGTGAAGCCAAAGCCGTTCTCGTTCTTTAGTTCCTTGTTCACCTTGAACTGGAGCATGATCCGGTCGAAGGCGACTTCCGGCATGCGCTTGACAAAATCCGCCTTCAGCTTGCTGGCCTCGAACTCCTTGCCGGGTACGATGCCGATCTTGGCGAACTTGGCGAGTTCCGGCGCATCTGCCGCCGCCGGTGGATTATGCTTCATGAGCTCGCAGAGCAGCGTGAAATAGGCCACCGCGTCCATCTTGTTCACTTGTTCGCGCACTGCCGTCTTCATGTCGACCGACGGGTCGACCTTGCCCGGTGATGGCGTATAGGACTTGCCATACGAACTCAGCGGCACCAACTTGCACTCGTCCTGCAGTTTGTGCACCAATGCATAATCGTCAGGTGTTCCAGTGCAGTAGATGCGACCGAGGAGCCAAACGAGACTGGTCGGCGATTTCAATTCTTTGACACCGGAGGGCAGCATACCAGTCCATCCCGGTCCCGTGACGGCGTAAGTCTGCGCACCCGTTCCCGTGGTACGCTTGCCAGGTACCTCGAAGACGTCGGTCCATCCGTCAAGCAGGGGCATGAGGTAGTAACGATCCTTCATGTCGGGGATGCTCAGCACCCAGGGTTCCCGACCGACGTCGAAAAACGAAGTCGTATAGAGCGTGTCTGCGTTCGGGGCCGTGACATCCCTGAATGAGGCGTCCGGATACTGGCGCAGCTTGATGATCTGGCCCATCGGCCCCCGGGTGCCTTCAACGGCTACGACATTGGTCATGACCCGACGGGTCATTTCCATCGTTACCAGCGGGTAGCCGTAAACATAGGCGTCCGTAGCCAGCCAGAAATCTTCGAGCCCTTCGCCGATGCCGAGTGACTCGCCGAATTCGGCGCGGCTCTGGGTGCTTACGGATGCTCCGGCTAGTAAGCTGAGACCGCCAAGAGTTGCGGCGCGGCGGGTGATGCTCATAGCAATTCTCCCGTTCGATGGCTGGGTCGGTCGGATGGCTTCGGCTCCTCAGAGGTTTCACGATATCAGGGTTTCAACCGGCGAGCTATTGCTCTTTGGGTCCGGCCTGACGTCCGAAATGGGTCAAGATGCGAAGAACTCGACCTGAGCAAACCTGGTCCGCCATGCCTCACTGAGCGGACCTCAACGAGGTGCGCCGCTACTTCGCTGATGGGCCGATTCCGTTGAAAAAGTCGGCAGTGATCCGATGTATTTGCGCCAGCGCCGATGCGGCCGAACGGCTGTATTGGCCTTTTATGCGGGCTTGAGGGTTTGCATCGGGATCAGCTTGGCCATCTTGCGAAGGTTCTGGGCAGTGGCTGCTAGAGTGAACTCGTCGCGCGCGCCGTTTGGGCCTCGCAAACGTAAACGGTCGAGTTTGAGAATGCGTTTGAGATGCGCGAACAGCATCTCGATCTTCTTGCGGAGCCGCCGCGAAGTTCGGCCCTCCCACGATCTTGCGATCTGGCGTGCCATGTCGCGAGCGCCCTCGTAGATCGAGCGCGGTACCCGCCGTGAGGCCTGCTTGGGCAGCATCGGGACTTCAATGCGCAGCGATCACAATCGCGCTTGCTGGCGAGGTAAAGCATGGTGGCACCATCATTCACCAGCGTTCCGGTCGTAGTAAGAACTTTGCCATCGGGGCAACGATAGACGTCCCCGGCATGGTCATAGGTGAAGTCGTCGCGCGAGAAGATCCCGTCTGTGCGGGCCGACTTGTCGAAGACTGTAACGTGCGGCTCGATGCCGTGCTCATAGACCAGCCAGGCGAGCATCTCGGCCGAGCCGTAGCCGCTGTCACCGAGGAGCCGGCTCGGATAGAGATCAAACCGCTCCAGCGAGCGCTCAATCATGCGCTTGGCGGCCAATACCTCCGCCTGCCGGATTGCCGTCGTCGCCTCAACATCGACAATGATCGCGTTCTCGATGTCGATCAGGTAGTTTGTCGAGTACGCTAAGAAGGCTTGGCCGCCGTGCGCCCCGGTCCAGCGCGCCGCCGGGTCGGAGGGCGACACGAACTTTGGTGTGACCTCGGTCGCTGCTCCGAAGGCGGCATCGTCAAGGACGGCGAGATACTCATCGATCGCCCGGCCGGAGGATTCCTGAGGAAGTCCCTTGTCGCCTTCGATCCCTTTCTGCCGATTGGCATCCGCCTTGATCAGGCTCGCATCGACTGCAAATCCGTCCCCACCGACCAGTCGCTCCCGGATGCAGCGGCGCAAGACGCTTTCGAACACACGACGGAATAAATCACTCTCCCGGAAGCGGCCATGCCTGTTCTTGGAGAACGTCGAGTGATCCGGCACTGCGCCATCCAGACCGAGCCGGCAGAACCACCGGTAGGCCAAGTTAAGGTGGACCTCATCGCACAGGCGCCGCTCCGATCGAATGCCGAAGCAGTAGCCAATCAGCAGCATCCGGATCATCAGCTCGGGATCGATCGAAGGTCGACCGATACTACTGTAGAAAGGTGCCAGCTCCTGCCTGACCTGTTCAAGGTCGACAAATCTATCGATCGACCGGAGCAAGTGGTCGGCCGGGATATGCCGTTCGAGCGAGAACTCATAGAACAACGCAGCCTGTTCGACTTGCCGATGCCCCATCATGACCTTCAGTCCTGCCAACTAGACAGACTGAATCACTGATATCTCTGCGTCGCAACAGCCGCGTTTTTCAACGGAATCGGCCAAACCCAGACATAGCGCCTACACGGGACTTAGGACGCTCTTCACCGCGCATTTATAATCAACCTCTACGGTTTTATTATAATAAAGACAACCGAATCGAAAGGCGCTAAAGTTTGCTTGCGATCCAGCGTGTAATGGGGAGAGGCGCTCATGGCTTTATCGGACCCAAGCTCGGCGATCCAAAGCATCATAGACGCTGCTGTCAGCGATTACATGGCGATGGCAGTATACGTCTTTACGGATTTTGACGGCTCCGGCGTCCCCTCTGCAAAGTTCTTCTCTCCCTCTAAGATTGAGGTTTGGGACTCAAGCCATAGTTTCGTGAGCGCTGCGAACCTGCCAAATACTCTGTTCGAAATCGGATCCATTTCAAAAGTTTTCACATCCAGAATTTTTTACGGTCTTCAAGGCACATATGATGGAAATACGGTTGGGTCCTGCATGCCCTCGATTTCCCTGCCTGCAGCAATCAGCGGGATTCCGGTTGCCGACATCGTCACTTATGCTTCGGGGTTTCCGCAGGACAATGGCCTGCCTCCCGATCCGCGTGGACAATTCTGCCCGGCCAGTAACTTGCAGACCTTCGCCAAGCTCGTCGATTGGTTCAACAGCGGACAGAACTCGGCTTGGATCTGCCCCGCGGGCCAGTGCTACACGTATTCAAACCTTGCCTGGTCCCTCCTGGCTATCGTCGGCCTCAACCCGCAGAACCCCTACGTCGACGTCTATAATGCGTACAACGGGCAACTCGCGGAGCTGTGCGCGGATCTGGGCATGGGCAACACCGCGTTGTTCAATACGAGCCAAGTGCCCAGCATGGCGTGTGGATATGACGGGACGACGGCTTTCACCGTAAACCAGAGCTACCTGCCGTGCCCACCGATGGTGTTCGGGAGCGGATCGATCGTCAGTAGCGCCTCGGACATGCTTCAATGGCTGCTCTACAACATGGGCCAACTGCAGCCTTCGCCAACGGAATTCGCCATCCTGCAGACGCAGCAGCAGACCGGCTCGGCCCGTGGCCAATGCGGTACGACGGGCACCTGCAGCGTGCAGGCGCAGGGCCCCACGGTCGGAATTGGATGGTTCTTTCCGAATATCGCCGGCGCCGCGGGACGTGTCCTGTCGAAAGATGGGGGCGTACCAGGCTTCAGCTCGTGGATGGGGTTTGAGAGCTGGGTTCAGAACGGCGCAAACGCTCCGTCGTGCAATGGCGTAGTGGTTCTGTCCGCTGGCGCCCTCGCTTCGCCGGTGGGACAGAAAATTATGTCCACTCTTCTGAACGCCGAGGTCGAGGCTGGTTTGTCGTCGAGTTGACCTAAGTCCGGGCCCGTCCTTTCGACGACAGTGTGACGGACAATCCTGCGAAGGGCCTGAACGTCTATGATTTCGATGATCCGGCCTCGCTCTCAGGCAGAGCTGAATCGCCTGCCGCAACCATGACGCGCCGTGCTTCCCGTCGCATGAGGCCATTACGCGCCAACCAACCCGTCGGTCCTCCGGCGCGCCACCTCGGTACCGAACTGGGTCGCTAAAAGCACTCCTGTTTGGGCCTGAAGAGGCGAATAAAGGTGCGAAGAGGACGCACGACAGTTTGTTCCTCGATTTCGCGCAAAGTCCCTGCAAATCGACTTGTAAGATGCACTAGGTCAGCCCTTCGACGTCGGCTGTGGGTCAACAGCGCCGGTTCCGGCCGTGGGCAGTCAGGTCCGGTCTACCCTCAACTTCGGAAATGGCCGGGCGCCGCCCAGACCGTCGCGATGGGCCATTTCCAGAGATCCTGTTCGTCGGCTGGGGTTTGAAATCGGCCCTACGCGAACTCTGTGAAGCCGTGAAGTCGCCGGATCTCGAAGAATTGGACAACGTCGCGCCTCGGGTGCCTGACTGGGTTCGGGGCAATGAAAACGCAGACCTCGAACGCTGGATTTAGTTGCGGCAGCGCCCCCGATCTCGGACAACCACTGCATTCCCATCGGGAGGCCCTAAAACTGGATCGGATCTTCCGTATGGCGCGGAGAAGCCAGTAACAAAGGTGATGCAATCACGTCCGCCCTGAGCTAATTTCGATTCTTGGCGCCACCCAATAGTGCCACACAAAAGCAAATCACCGGGTCGAAAACTCAAATTAAATCAACGAGCAACAGGATCGGGCCCAAAGTTCAATCCTGTCTGGCAGCACCATTCTCCCCCGATTGAAGCGAGCTTATTGAAGCAGGTCTTCTTATTGAGACAAGCCTTGCGCCTGACCAGCGAGCCCGCAACTTGCACGGATGCCATCGTGATCAAACGTTCCCTGCCCTATGAAGGACTGCTCCACGAGATCGTCGAGCATAACGACGTGCTTTATCTCGGCGGTGTCGTCCCTGAAGATACGGGGCTCGACATGACGGGCCAGGCCGACGATGTGCTGCGTCAGTTGAAGACCCTGCTCGAAGGGGCCGGCTCCGATCTCTCCTGCGTCCTGCAGGTGACGATCTTCATGGCCGAACTCGCCGACAAGGCGGCGTTCAACGCGGTGTGGAAGCGCTATTTCACCGCGAACCATCTGCCGGCGCGTGCGGCTGTCGGCGTTGCGGATCTCGGCCCGGGCGTCAAGCTGGAGCTGACGGCGATCGCCGCCCGCAAGTGATACTCGGGCGACATCGCCGAGGCGCGACGCCTCAGTCATTCCTGTATTCACACATGAAGCTGCATTCTCGCGGCAGGAAACGCCCGAGTTTTGCTCTCCTCGTTCGCCCTCTCTTGTGAAGAGGGCGCAGGGAAGATCGGGTGCCGGCTCGCACCCATGATCCGCTGCGCCAGGTTGGCAGGAATTGCCGCCAATAGCCGCGTGTGCTCCGACCATTATGCGGAGGTACGAATCGAACTACTTTGCCTCAGTCCTCGTCCTCTGACAGCGCACGGCGCCGGTCTACGGCATCACTCATATCGTGGAGTACCAGAATCGCGATGGCTGCCATGCGCTGCCTCTGTTCGGGATTAAGCGTTTTGTAGAGTGGCTGCCACGCCTCGGCGAGTTTATCCAAATCGGCTGATCGTTGAGCCAATGCTTCCGAGCGTCGTTGCAAGAAGGTGATGGGGTCACGATTGCGCAGGGCTTCGACACGGTTTTCGTCGGCCCGTCTACCCACTGTTTCTCCGATTTTTGCAAGGCGGGCTTTCCGATCCTCCGCCCGGGCACGAATGGCGCTCTCTACAGCCGGCCAGTATTTTTCCTGGTCAGGTGTCAGCTGCAACGCGGCCTTTACCAGATCAATCCTCATGTCCGTCAGCGTATTCCGGTCGGCAGCATTTAACCGTTCCGGAGTCGCAGAAGAGGTTTGCGAGGTTTGCGCATTGGCAATCGGGGATGCAGTAAGGAAGAGAGCGGTTGTTCCGGCAACTACTATTTTCAACATCGGCAATCTCCTAGGTGAGTTGCCCCGCACCGCATGATGGTGATGCACTGCGAGGTCACCCTTGACCTAAGTCAAGGAACCAGTGGCACACCGGAAGTGGTTGGCGCATCACCAAACCGACGCGATTGACCCTAGCGGACCAGTCGCGCCAAATCCCGTTTAATGATCGAACTCAGCCAGTTTTGCTCGATCTCGCAGCATGATTTGTCGATGGGATCGCCCGATGAAGGTGAGGACATCACGATCCCTAAGCTGTGATAGAGCGCGTGACACGGTCTCCAGCGTCAGCCCAAGATAGTCGGCGACATCGCGACGGTTCATTGGGAGACTCAATACTCCCGCCGCACTCAAACGGACGTCCATTTCGATAAGGAAAGCCGCGACCTTCTCAATTGCTGTTTTACGCCCGAGTAACAGCAAGTGAGTTTCGGCATGCTGAAGGTTGCTCGTGACAAGCCTCAGTACATTGTTGGTTGCGGCCGCGCGGCCCCCCTCTTCGTCGACAACATTCTGCCGGTCGGTCAGGTCAACAGTCGTTTCGACAATAGCTTCGGCGGTAAATCGGTGAACTGGACCGTTCTCAACGCCGAAGATGTCACCTAGCAGATGAAAGGCCATGATCTGCCGCCGACCGTCAGCGAGCAATTTATAGCTTCGAACCGCTCCGCTCTTGACTTGGTAGAGGTAATCGACCGGCTCCGCCTCTCCAAAGATTTCGGTACCGCGCTGATATTTGAATTCGCTGCAAGAGACCGCGTGACCGGCGAGCGCATTCAACCCGCTTGAGCCCGACCTTTGAGGCGCAATTTCTTGCGTCCTTACGAGCATTCGTTCCTCCGCCCGGTCCATGGAAATCAACTAAGGTAGGGAGAAGTCGGTAAGTCCAATCAAGGGAGATCAAACTTGACGCGGTAAGCGCTCGCAATCCATCTGAGCAATGCCTCCGCATTTATGGGGTCTTCTGAACTTCCTAAAGTCCGAACAGTGTGCTGCGCTTTCGGACATCCCTTGCACCCGGGGAAATCAAACACGCGGAACCCATCGCGTGAGAGCACACCTGCCGCCATTGCGAAGCGGCACCACAACTCGACAGGCTGAACTTGGCTGGGCTTAATTTCGGACATGATGCTCCTCCGAAGTCAGGCGGGAGCACAACACTCTCAGTCACCAATGATTGCCGACAATAGGAGCGGTGATCGAAATATTATGCCGCGGGGCAATGCGAGCGTATGTTCAAAATTGCTCACCCGCGAAAACTTAAGAAACGGAAATGTGCCACAGCATGGGACGGCATCACTCATCACAATGTCGCCAATCGGCCCGAAGGCGAAGATTTCGGAAAGCAGCATATGTCCGCTGCAAGGGACAGACCGGAAATCGGCGCCGTAGCTCTCGACTGCCCCTTTGACCCCATAGTGGCCTTGCGGCAATTTTCAGGGGCCGGCTCCCCGAGGGCCGACGGCCCCCCAGGCTTCGACCGTCTTACTTGTCGGGGTGCGGTGAGGCTCCAATTGGCCAACGCTGGAGGAGCAGTCTCTCAGCTTCATCAGTGCGTCGGTAGCCGTCCGCCCCAATTGCGCAATCGCTTCGTCGGTGAGGATCGATCTCGTGCTTCTGAGCCGCTCGACGCTGATATTCAGAACAGTCAGCTTCTCCTTCAGTGGCGCGATCTCTATTTGACGTGCTGGATTTTCTACTGTCTTGCCCCCCCCGACAGCATCGCGAAGCGCGCGGACTTCCGCCGTCAGTTTTTGGAGATTCGCCAACACGTCTTTCGCCGGCAGATCGACTTTCGACAGCACTGCCTCGGTCATCGTTGCGACGACGTTTTCGGCAAGATGGTCGACGCGGGCAATCGCGACGAGCGCAAGAATCGCGGCGACGATCACCAGGATCGCCGTTGCATTTATCAGCGCCAGCAGCAACTGCCCAGGGAGCTTCCACAACCGTGCGGTAATTCCATTGCGATCGGGCTCGGTCACGATTGCCTCCTGCGTCCAGGATCCCGGGCTCTCTCTTCCGCATCTGTCGGCGCGGTGACGGCTCGCGAGCACACCGGCGCGCCTCATGGGACCAATAACCACTGATCTCCAGCAAAACCTCGGCGCCGGCATCGCCCGAGGCCGCTTTTCGCTGGGCACGAATTTCCGTGGCTGTCGCCCTTACAGCCTGCAGAGCGCGAACGGCGCGCAACACCGGCGAGGCAGCAGCCCGGTCCCCATAAGGAGACTGGGTACCGCGCCAGTTTTAGTAGCAAGGTCCATAGGGGTAGTATCCGCAGCGTCGCGCGCCATAAGCTCCGTAGGCTCCATAAGCTCCGACGGCAGCAGCGCCGACACCTACTGCGACTCCACGGCGTACGGCTGCTCCACGATAGACACCTCCTCGATAAACGGCTCCGCGGTGGACGCCACCGCGATAGACGCCCGCGCGACCAACGCCGGCGCGATACGCGAAGGCGTCAGTTGAGATAGTCGCCATGCACCCGATGCCGATTATAGCGGATGCAGCAAGCGAGAAAATAATCCGACGCGACATGATTGATCTCCGTTCTTCACGCTGATCAACTTGTCAGGCTATTCTTCCATCCGGACCCCGTCTGTTGATGTGGATCAATGTAGGCACTCGGGTTTTGGTCGCATCGACAGCACCTAGTCAGGGAGGTTCACATGAGTGCAATCATCAACTCGGAAATGATCTCTCGCCGAAAGGCTCTTTCTCTGATGGGACTGGCGGCTGCGTTCGGCCTCGCAGGGGCCTCTACGTTACTGACAGTATCCGATGCTGAGGCTCAGACCGTCGGCATGGAACGGCGTCAGGAGCGGCGTTCAGGACGGCATGAGCGACGTGAGGAGCGGCGTGCAGGACGGCATGAGCGACGCGAGGAGCGGCGCACAGGGCGTGCAGATCGACGTGAGGAGCGACGCACAGGTACAACTACCGGCGCAGGAACAACTACCGGCACAGGAATGACCACCGGCTCAGGTACCGGGGCGAAACAGTAATTCCACTGGCTCGGCGAAGTCACTAATCGAGCCGCTCGAGAGAGCATCATCGTGCATGGGCCACTCGAATTATCTCTTGCCGTCCGAGGTCAGGTAAATGTCGGATGATCGCCCGTCGCCGAGATGATCGAATGGGTTGCGACGTCTGCCATCGGCCCTTCGCTGCCGTTAAAGCCGTGCCGCGACATGTCCGCTCAGAGGTAAACCGGAAGTTTGCAGCCGCCGGGCGCTGGCCTGTTTCCGGCCTCCGTGGCCTGGCTTGAAAACACGCTGGCCTAATAGAATTTTGGGATGATCGGCGACGAACAAATGCCCACTTGGTACTCAGGAACCTTGCACATCACGCGAGGTGATTTGCGTCCGAGAGACGGCAAACTGAGCCATCTTCCTTCCGGCCCGCGCAGCAAGAGCCGCGATGTCCGAAGTGCAGAACACCCGCGCACTTCGCGACCACCATCCTTGACGAAGAACGATAGGCAGGTGCCGATCTATCGTTGTACAAGCTGCAAAGAGAAAGTCTGGATGCAAGGCCGCCTCAATCAGCGGCCTCTTCATTCATTGATTCGGTACGAGGTCGCTTGTTGGCCCACTGCTTTCGGTTTGACGCAGCGCAGCTACATCGCTCTGCCGTGCGATTCTCCGACGACGGCGTGGCTGCCGGCGAAGCCGCAGAGTGCCTCAGCGGCCAACGCCGCGGTGATGTGGGCCGACGCCCTGTCCCGCAAGCCGGGGCA
>NZ_JALBHA010000129.1:0-13694 GCF_023006445.1 Bradyrhizobium sp. SHOUNA76 | reverse complement strand
GGCGGCGCACCTGGCGGACGTGCCGGCGCATGGCGTCGTCAGGTAGCCAATCCTCGCCCTGCTCGGAGGCCGCGCCCGCGAGGACGCGGCAATGATCCGGCAGATAGGAGCCACTGCGATAGTCCCATTCGGGATAGGTGAGATCCGCGTTCAGCCGCGATGCATCGAGGGCTTCCGGCGGCAGGTCGAGATCGAACTTGAGCCGGCTCGCCGGCTTGCCGGTGCGGCGGCTGAGCGTGATCTCCTCGAGATCGTCGGCCGCTTTCTGCGCATCCTCGTCCTCGCTGTCGTCGGCCGGACGGTCGACATTGACCATCTCGGCCATCGCGAGGATCTTCTCGAAGCGGTTGAGCACGAAAGGATCGCGGCGATTGGCATTGTCCTCGCGCTCGCGGACCGCAAAGCGCTTGCGATCGTCGTTGGTCGCGGCATCCGCACCCGGTGCGCACTCGTCCTCGCCGGCATGTGCGGGCGAGAGTTCTCGCGTCCAGCAATCCCCCCAGAGCGGGCACGGCAGGATCGAATGATAGCCCGGCGGCGCCTTGTCCGGCAGCGGGCCCGTCCCCATCATCGCCGGCCACAATCTGCCCGCAGGCGCCGTGCCGGCTCCGAGCAAGGCCAGCACGATCTGCTCGATCTCCTGCTCGATGCGTGGCAAGGGACGACGAGGCCGGGCCTCGGCAGTTGCTGCGGCGAGCTTCGCGTAATCAGCGACGAGCCCGGGAAATTGCGTGAGCACCCAGACCGCCGTCTCGCTCGCCCGGCGCAACACCAGCAGATCCCGCCGCAGCGGATCGGCCTCCATGATGGTCTCGATCGGCGCGGCTGCGAACCATGCCGCAAGCCAGCGATAGAGCGCCGCGTTCAAGGCCCGGTCGGGAAAGATCGAGATGCGATCGGGGAGGAAGATGGTCGCCGCGTCGCGGCCCGGCTGCTCCAATCGCTCGTCTCCAAGGCCGATGCGCTGCCGCCAGCCGAGACGGTGTCCCGATTTCCGGGCACCTGCGCTTGCGATCTGCACCCCGGTCTCGCCGCCGAGCGCGCGGAACATCACCGCGAGCCGGCCCCTCATCTCGGCAAGTGCGACCGCCTGATCGTCGTGGACAGGATAGCTCGCGGTGCCGCCGACCATCCGGTGCCAGGCGCGACCGACCGTCTCCTCCAGTTCGAGGAAGTCGAGCATGGGCGCGGCCTCACCCGATCACGGCGCGTGCGACGTCCAGCAGCGCCGCCTTCACGTCGGAATCGTCGGTGAGCGGTTCGATCATGCCGGCCAGCACGGCATCGGCAATCGGCGTGCCCGCGGCAATCAGGGTCGCGCAATAGACCACGAGCCGGGTCGAGACGCCCTCCTCCAAATCGTGGCCCTTGAGCGCGCGCAGCCGCCCAGCCAGCCCGACCAGCGGCCGCACGCGCTCCGGCGACAGCCCGCTTTCGGCGGACACGACGCCGATCTCCTGCTCCGGCGGCAGGAAGTCGAATTCGATGGCGACGAAGCGCTGCCGCGTCGAGGGTTTGAGCGCCTTCAGCAGCGTCTGGTAGCCGGGATTGTAGGAGACCACGAGCATGAAGCTGTTCGGCGCCACCAGCTCCTCGCCGGTACGTTCCAGCGGCAGGATGCGACGATCGTCGGTCAGAGGATGCAGCACGACAGTGACGTCCTTGCGGGCCTCCACGACCTCGTCGAGATAGCAGATGCCGCCCTCGCGTACGGCGCGCGTCAGCGGACCGTCGGTCCACACAGTGTCGCCGCCCCTCAGCAGATAGCGGCCGGTGAGATCGGCGGCAGTGAGATCGTCATGACAGGCGACGGTGTGAAGCGGCAGTCCCAGCCGCGCCGCCATATGCGCGACGAAGCGCGTCTTGCCGCAGCCGGTCGGCCCCTTGAGCAGAACCGGCAGACGACGTCGCCAGGCATGCTCGAAAAGCTCGCATTCGTTGCCGGATGGAACATAGGCCGGCAGCTCGGGCGCCGAGGTCACCGTGTGAAGGGCAGCTTTCATGATGTCTCTCCGGACTTTCCAGGAAGCAGGCGGCCGCGGCAAACCGCGGCCGCCATTCGCGTTTACTCGGCAGGCTGCAGCGCGGCGGGAATGGTCGCCTGCTTCTCGCGGCCCGGCACCAGCACGGCCCAGACGAACATCAGCGCGGAGATCGCCACGAACACACCGGAGCCGAGCCGGACCCAGTAGAACATCGCGAGCTGATCCTGCACGTCCATGTAGCCCTGCCCCAGCACGCGCTGGAGATGGACCTGGACCACGCCGGCGAAGGTCAGCGCGAAGGTCATGGTCATCATCGCCGTGCACATGATCCAGAAGCTGGTCATGGAGAGCCATTGGTTATAGGGCGCACGTCCCTTGAGCTGCGGGATCGCGTAGGCCATCACCGACAAGTTCAGCATCACATAGGCGCCGAAGAAGGCGAGATGGCCGTGCGCGGCGGTGACCTGGGTGCCGTGGGTATAGTAGTTCACCGAGGACAGCGTGTGCAGGAAGCCCCAGACGCCGGCGCCGAGGAACGCCATCACCGAGCAGCCAACCGACCACAGCAGAGCGGCGCGATTCGGATGCTTGCGGCCGGCCTTCCAGGTCATCTGCACCGTGAAGATCACCATGGTGAAGAACGGCGCAACCTCGAGCGTGGAGAACAGCGAGCCGATCCACTGCCAATAGCCGGGCGCGCCGATCCAGTAGAAATGATGGCCGGTGCCGAGAATGCCCGAGAACAGCGCAAGGCCGATGATGACGTAGAGCCACTTCTCGACGACCTCGCGATCGATGCCGTTGAGCTTGATCATGAGATAGGCGAGGATGGAGGCCATGATCAGCTCCCAGACGCCTTCGACCCAGAGATGGACGACGTACCACCAGTACATCTTGTCGACGGCAAGGTTCGCCGGGTTGTAGAAGGCGAACAGGAAGAAGATCGCGACGCCCCACAGCCCGAACAACAGGATGTTGGTGACGGTGGTCTTGCGGCCCTTCAGTGCCGTCATCGTGACATTGAACAGGAACATCAGGCAGACGACGACGATGCCGACCTTGATGATGAAGGGCTGTTCGAGGAACTCGCGGCCCTCGTGGTAGTGGAAGAGATAGCCGACCACGGCAACGCCGGCCGCGCCGAAGAACATCCAGAACTGGATTTTCGCCAGCAGCGGGCTATAGAGCTCGGTTTCGGTCTCTTCCGGGAGCAGGAAGTAGGTTGCTCCCATGAAGCCGATCAGCGACCATACGATCAGGGCGTTGGTGTGGATCATCCTGACGATGTTGAACGGCAGGAGGGTCGACAGCGTGTTGGGGAGGACGTAGATCGTTCCGGCGAGAAGGCCGAACACGACCTGGGCCAGGAACAGGGTCAGCGCGCCGTAGAAATACAGCATCGCGACTTTCTGGGTTTGATATTTCATCTCGGGTTCTCTCTGTCTTGAGAAGAAAGCAGCGTTCTCAGCCGGCTTTGTTCGGCGGCCAGCTCTGACGCTTGATCGTGCTGGTCCATTGCAGGAAGTCGGCGAGGTCGTTGAGCTCCTGGTCGGTCAGGTTGAACTGCGGCATCTGCCGCCGGCCCTCTGCGCCCGAGGGCTGCGACTGCATCCAGGCCTTCAGCGTCTCGCGCGCCGCGGCCGGATCCTCGTTGCCGCCCCAGCGGTCCCAGACGTTGCCGACCTCAGGCGCGAAATAGGCGCCCTCGCCCAGCAGGGTGTGGCAGTTGATGCAGGAATTCTTCTCCCAGACATGCTTGCCGCGCGCGACCGACAAGGTCAGCGTCGACGCGTCGGTGGAGGTCGTGGCCATGTAGTAATGGCTGTGCGCCGTCAGCCCTATGAAAATGGCGAAGAAGAAGGCCGAACCGCCGTAGAAGACATTTCGAGCGGCCGACTTGGTCAGGCGTTCAGCCATTGCCAATCCTTTTCCGGTTTGAGTCGTAGAGAGAAAATCGGTGATGCTATTTATTGCTGATCCGCCGGGGTCGCTCTTTGACGAAGCGCAAGGAGCGCGTCAGATCAGGGCGACGATGGCGGAAGCAAGCCAGGCAAACAGCACGACGACGAGGACCCAGGCGCTCACAAGGCCCCGCCAGAGCGCCGGCGCAGAGCGAAGATCGAGGAAATCGAGCACGATGCGGCGGCCCTTCAACGCGGCAAACGTGAGCAGCAACGCATTGGCGAACAACGGGCGCGACACCAGCGGCGGGACCAGAATGGTCGCGAGCGCAAGGCCGATCAACGTGATCCAGGCGATGTCGAGACGATCCGGAATCACGGGTGCACCAGATAGATGATCGGAAACATGACGATCCAGAGCAGATCGACCATGTGCCAGAACGCAGTGCCTGTCTCCACGTCGGCAGCCTTGGCACTGCGGGAAACTACGGCCAGGATCACGATGCCGAGGCCGACATGCAGGAGATGGAAGCCGGTCAGGAGGAAGTACAGCGTGAAGAACGAGCTCGTCTCCAGGCCGTTTCCCAACGCGATCTCGCCGGCATATTCGAACAACTTGATCGCGATGAAGAGAGCGCCAAGGACCATGGCGCCGAACAGCCAGCCGCGTGCGCGTCGGCTTCGGCCGGCCCGCGCAGCAGCCGCTCCGCGCGCGGCAGCCCAGCCACTGGTCACGAGCACGATGGTGTTGATCCCGGCCAGGTGCGCGTCAAGAGTGGCCTGACCGGCCGCGAAGACCGCCGGGTGAAGCGCGCGAGCGATGACGAAGGCGCCGAGGAACAGGCCGAAGGCGGCGAGCTCGCTGAAGATCAGCACCCAGATCATGGGATCGCCGGGAAGATCTTCCAGGATTCCCCAGCCGGTTCCCTGTTGCTCGCAATCCGTCGCCGACATCTGACTTCCGCATCAAGACGCCGAACAGATATCCCACCGGCGCGATTCCGACTTTGTCGCCGCACAAATAGTGCAACCGGCCGGAGGCGCGTTTGCGCTATCGCAACGTTCCGCCCGTCCCGCCGCCATAAGCTGAATGCCTCCGGCGGTTCCGCAAAACGGCGAGCGATGCGATGAGCGATGCACAAATCGGGCTGATGACCGCGACCCCCATCATCATCGCGTTCGCCATCGCGCTCCGGCGAATGGGAGTGCTGTCGACCGTGGCAACCGTATCGGCGGTGAGCCTCTCCGTCGCGATCGCGGCGGTGCTGTTCACGACGCAGTAAATTCGCAAGGCCGGCAAGCCAAAGCCGGAAGAGTGTCAAAAATTGCGGCGGATACCATTTCTTGCGGTGAAAGGAGGTCAAGCGATTGACTTCCATCGCGGGAACCCAAAAACCTGAATCCAGGAGCGCACGGGGCAGCGAAGGCTAGGCTAAGGCAGTGCCTTCCTTGTCAGGAGATCAGTTGCCGGGGACCGTCTACATTGTCGATGACGACGCTCCCTTCCGCACCGCGCTCCAACGGCAATTGGAGCAGTCCGGATACCGCGTGGTCGCCTATGCGTCGGCCGAGCAGGTGCTGGAGCGGCCGTGCAACGAAAACGAGCCCGGCTGCATCCTCCTAGATGTCCGGATGCCCGGCTTGAGTGGCCTGGCGCTGCAAAGCAGTTTGCTGGAGCTCGGCTCGAGCCTTCCGATTCTGTTTCTCACCGGCTATTGCGACGTGAGTACGACGGTAAGGGCAATCAAGGCAGGCGCCGAAGACTTCCTGATCAAGCCTGTCGAACCGGATGAACTCCTTCACGCGATCGCGCGAGCTCTGGCGCGGCACCGGTCATCGCTCGTGCTCAAACGCGAATTCGACGATCTGCGAAATCGCCTTGCAACCTTAACCCCGCGCGAACGGCAGGTATTCATGCTTCTTGTGGGAGGGAAGATCAGCAAGCAGGTGGCTCACGAGCTCGGCACGTCGGTACGGACGATCAAGGCACACCGCAAGAAAGTGATGGAGAAGATGAGAGCGGGAGGTCTGGCTGAACTTGTGTTGATCGGCGAACGCCTGGCGTCGGCTCGCGTGACCACTAATTGGGACGGGTGCAACTCTATGGAAAACGCGAGCCGCTTTCCCGCCGGAAAACCGTCGGTGTAACACCAACGAACTTTCGAAATACACGATTCAGCTGCGATGTATCGCTAAACCCTGCCGCTCGTGCGACGTCTTCGAGCGAGAGATCGGGCGTCGACAGCAGCAGCCCTTTCGCATGGCGGGTTCTCTCCGAGAGGACGTATTGGTAGGGTGAGTGTCCAGCTGCCTCCTTGAACGTCCTGATGAAGTGGTATTGGCTCAGCCCTGCCACAGCTGCAAGGTCGGATATCGAGATTTCGGTCGAGATCTGAGCATCGACAAACTCCTGAACGCGCCTCAACTGACGCAAAGTCAGACCTCCCCGGACCTGGCTACGAGGGGAAAGCTTCGGGTCAGCAGCGTGCCGTAGCTCCCACAAAAGCAGCAGCCCAAGTGTCTCCGCATAGGCATGGTCATTGATGCCGGATCCATTCACGACACTCTGGAGCTTCTGGAGCGTCGCCTTGAGATTGTCGTTCTCGAAATAAAGCGATGGAGGAATTTCCGAGATATCGTCTGCCCTGCGAACCGATTTGGCCGGGGTGAGATGCACCGCAAAGACGGACGAGACGCCGCCCTTGAAGCGATTCCAGCCCTGTACCGAAGATCCGGCCGGCACGAACGTCAGCCGGTCTCGAAGATCGGTTCGCGTCGAAGGGCTCCCTCCGTCGATCGTCGTCTCTCCCGCAGCGCGGATGGAATCATGCAACGCCAGGAAGGCTGCATCTCCCTTGACGCGAAATTCCAGCTCCGTCTGCCAGAATTGCAGAAGCTCAGCGGAGAACCAGGACCACGACATCCGCTTGACTGAGGGGCGGCACCGCGTCTCAGGGTGCCGCTGATGCCATTCGAGCTTCCCGTACGGTTCCAAGCTCTTTCTCCAAGGATACCTTCTGCTTCGGGGACACTGCAAATTCCCGCAGAAATCCGCAACCCGTTTTGGGCCGCTTCGATCTGCTAACGCCGCTGATTGTACACGTCGATACAGACCGCCCCCAGCAGCACCAGACCCTTGATGACCTGCTGATAGTCGATGCCGATGCCGAGGATGGACATGCCGTTGTTCATCACGCCCATGATCATGGCGCCGACCACGGCCCCCCCGACCCGGCCCACACCGCCATAAGCCGAAGCGCCGCCGATGAAGCAGGCGGCGATAACGTCGAGCTCGAAGCCGAGCCCGGCCTTCGGGGTCGCGGTGTTGAGGCGCGCAGCGAAGACGAGGCCGGCGAGCGCGGCGAGCACGCCCATGTTGACGAAGGTGAGGAAGGTCAGCCGCTCCGTCTTGATGCCCGACAGTTTTGCCGCTTTCGCATTGCCGCCCACCGCATAGACCTGCCGGCCAATCACGGTGCGCCGGGTGACGAAGCCGTACAGGGCGATCAGGGCCGTCATGATGACCAGCACGTTCGGCAAGCCGCGATGCGAGGCGATCAGATAGGTGAAATAGAGCACCGCACAGGCGAGCAGAACGCTCTTTCCCAGGAAGAACGCATAAGGCTCGACCTCGATGCCATGCGATTGCTCACGTGACCGGCCCTTGGCGCTTGCATAGACGAGGCCGAGCGCGAGCACGGCGCCGATCAGCATGGAGGTCGGATGCAGCGTGCCGGCTTCGGGCAGAAGCTCCGGAATGAAGCCGGACGACAGCTTCTGGAACGTCGCGGGGAACGGGCCGAGTGACTGCCCCTGCAGCACCGCAAGCGCGAGCCCCTTGAACACCAGCATGCCCGCCAGCGTCACGATAAAGGACGGAATGCCGAAATAGGCCACCCAATAGCCCTGC
Organism: Bradyrhizobium sp. SHOUNA76; assembly: GCF_023006445.1. Classification (NCBI taxonomy): domain Bacteria; kingdom Pseudomonadati; phylum Pseudomonadota; class Alphaproteobacteria; order Hyphomicrobiales; family Nitrobacteraceae; genus Bradyrhizobium; species Bradyrhizobium sp. SHOUNA76. The sequence goes on along the minus strand of NZ_JALBHA010000129.1, from coordinate 5,898 downwards.
GCCGCGCCGATCGCCGCACCCAGCAACAAGCAGGCGATGAAGGCGAGCGTATAGTCGACCTTGTAAGTCACCATGAGCACGGCTGCCACCGCGCCGACGAAGCCGGCGACCGAGCCGACCGAGAGGTCGATATGGCCGGTGACGATCACCAGCAGCATGCCAAGCGCCATGATGACGATGTAGCTGTTCTGCAGCACCAGATTGGTCAGATTGAGCGGCTGCAGCAGCGTGCCGCCGGTCATGACCTGGAAGAACAGCATGATCGCGATCAACGACATCAGCATGCCGTAGTTGCGCAAATTGTTCTTGATGAAGCTGCCGTGCCGGCGCTCTTCGGGCAGCGATACCGTCTTGTCGGTCATGGCTGCGATCCTCCCATCTCCGCGGCCGCTGGCGCGGCGTTCCCAATGTTTCGTTCGTTGCGCATGATGGCGCGCATGATCTTCTCCTGCGTCGCGTCAGGGCCCTTGAACTCGCCGACGAAGGCGCCCTCGTTCATGACGCAGATGCGGTCGCAGATGCCGAGCAGCTCGGGCATCTCCGAGGAGATCACCACGACGCCGCGGCCGGCTTCCGCCAGCTCGTTGATAATACAGTAGATCTCGTATTTGGCACCGACGTCGATGCCCCGCGTCGGCTCGTCCAGGATCAGGACCTTGGGGTCGGTCATCAGCCATTTCGACAGCACCACCTTCTGCTGGTTGCCGCCGGAGAGCTGGCCGGTCTCCTGGTAGACGTCGGAGCAGCGGATGCGCATGCGCGTGCGATAGTCGCTGGCGATCTTCAGCTCGGCGATGTCGTCGATCACCCGGCTTGGGGCGACCTGGTCGAGGCTGGCGAGCGTAATGTTCTTGCGGACGTCGTCGGCCAGGATCAGGCCGAGCTGCTTGCGATCCTCGGTGACATAGGCAAGGCCGGCGTCGATCGCGGCAGCGACGCTCGGCAGCACCATCTCCCTGCCTTCGAGCCGGAGAGAGCCGCTAATCGTGGTGCCCCAGGAGCGGCCGAACAGGCTCATGGCGAATTCAGTGCGGCCGGCGCCCATCAGGCCGGCAATACCGACGACCTCGCCACGCCTGACGCTGAAATCTACATTCTTGATCACCTGCCGCTCGGGATGGATCGGATGGTACACCGACCAGTTCTCGACAGTGAGCACGGGTTCACCGATCTTCGCGTTGCGCTCCGGGAAGCGGTGGGCGAGATCGCGATTGACCATGCTGCGGATGATGCGGTCTTCCTGGATCGGCTCGCTGCGGCAATCGATGCTGTCGACGGTGCGGCCGTCGCGCAGCACGGTGATGTGATCGGCGACCTTGGCGACCTCGTTGAGCTTGTGCGAGATCAGGATCGAACCGATGCCCTGCTCGCGGAACGCCATCAGGCGTTCGAGCAGCGCGGCGCTGTCGGCCTCGTTGAGGCTGGCGGTCGGCTCATCCAGGATCAGCATCCGCACCCGCTTGGACAGCGCCTTGGCGATCTCGACCAGCTGCTGCTTGCCGACGCCGAGATCGGTGATCAGCGTATCCGGAGATTCCTTCAGGCCCACCTGCGCCAGCAGCTCACGCGTGCGCCGGTAGACCTCGTCACGGTCGATGACGCCGAGCTTTGACGGCGGATGCGACAGAAAGATGTTTTCCGCGATCGACATCAGCGGGATCAGCGCCAGCTCCTGGTGGATGATGATGATGCCGAGCGCCTCGGAATCGTTGATGTCGCGAAAGCGCCGCTCCTCGCCGTCGAAGACGATGGTGCCCTCGTAGCTTCCATGCGGGTAGACTCCGCTCAGCACCTTCATCAGCGTCGACTTGCCCGCGCCGTTCTCGCCGACGAGCGCATGGATCTGGCCGGCGTGAACCGAGAAATTGACATCGCGCAGCGCCTGCACGCCGGCAAAGCTCTTGCTGACGTTGCGCATCTCCAGCATGGCGGTCATCGTCGTTGTCCCTTGGAACGTTTGCCCCTCCGCCGTCATTCCGGGGCGATGCAAAGCATCGAACCCGGAATCTCGAGGTTCCGGGTCCGCCCTTCGGGCGCCCCGGAACGACGGAGCACTCAACTTACTGGAACTGCGACTTCTTGTAGTAGCCGCTGTCGACCAGGGTCTTCTCCCAATTGTCCTTGTAGACCACGACCGGCTTGAGCAAATAGGACGGCACGGTCTTGGCGCCGTTCTCGTAGGTCTTGGTGTCGTTGACCGTGACCTGCTTGCCGGCGAGCGCGGCGTCGACCATGTCGGCAGTCACCTTGGCGAGGTCGCGGGTGTCCTTGAAGATGGTCGAATACTGATCGCCGCGCAGCATCGCCTTGATCGAGGGCACCTCGGCGTCCTGACCGCTGATAACAGGCATCGGCTGATTGGCGCTGCCGTAGCCAACTCCCTTCAGCGAGGAAATGATGCCGATCGACAGGCCGTCATAGGGCGACAACACGGCGTTGACCTTCTTGTTGCCGTAGTAAGCGCTGAGCAGGTTATCCATGCGGGCCTGCGCAGTGGCGCCATCCCAGCGCAAGGTCGCGACCTTGTCCATGCCCATCTGGCCGGACACGACGACGAGCTTGCCGCTGTCGATGTAGGGCTTCAGCACGCTCATCGCGCCGTTGTAGAAGAAATAGGCGTTGTTGTCGTCGGGCGAGCCGCCGAACAGCTCGATGTTGAACGGGCCCTTGCCGTCCTTGAGACCGAGGCCCTGTACGATCGACTCGGCCTGGAGCACGCCGACCTGGAAATTGTCGAAGGTCGCGTAATAGTCGACGTTCGGCGTGCCGCGGATCAGGCGGTCGTAGGCGATCACGGTGATGCCTTTGGCCTTGGCCTGCTTGAGCACATCGGACAGCGTGGTGCCGTCGATCGCGGCGATCACCAGGGCTTTCGCGCCCTTGGTCACCATGTTCTCGACCTGCGAGAGCTGGTTCGGGATGTCGTCTTCGGCATATTGCAGGTCAGTGTTGTAGCCGCGCTCCTTCAACACCTTGACCATGTTGTTGCCGTCGTCGATCCAGCGCGCCGACGATTTGGTCGGCATCGCGATGCCGACGGTCGCCTTGTCCTGGGCGGAGGCGGTGACGCCTGAGGCCATCGTCGCAGCGCCGGTCAGCGCCAACGCCAATAATGTCGTCTTCAGTTTCAGCATGTTTTACTCCCTGGGTGTCAGACTGTTTCTTTGTTTCATCGAGAACGTCGTCGTGGGCTGCTTTCGGGTCTCCTATGCGAGCTTGACGTCGGGCTCCGCGCGACCGCGCGCGGATGCCTCCAATAGAAAAGTGCAACCGGCTTGCGGATCGGCGGCGCGTGCGGACGCATCCATATCCTGCCAGGCCGACGTGACGAGGAGGCGCGACAGATCTGGGCCGATGAAAGCGGGACAGCTCGCCTGCTTTGCCGGCACGCTCAGTGAGCGCAGACGCTCGCCTTGCGGAGAATAGACGTCGATGCGGCTCGCGCCCCAGCACGCATTCCAGATCTGCCCGTCAGCATCGCACACCGAACCGTCGAGGCCCCCGATGCCGGTGTGACGCAATAGCACCTCAGGCTCGCCGCGCGGCAGGCCGGTCGCGGGATTGAGTGACACGGCATAGAGCACGCCGCGCGGGGTGTCGGTGAAATAGCCGGTGGCGCCATCGGGCGAGAAGCAGATCGAGTTGGGGATGCTGATGCCGGGAAACAGCGTCGAGATCTTGCCGCGATGGAGCGCGTAGATCGCGCCGGCCTTTGGCTCGGCCTTCTTGCCCATGGTGCCGATCCAGAACGTGCCGGACTGGTGCACTCGGCAATCATTGGAGCGCGTGGCTGGATTGTCGGCTTCGAGCGGAAGCAACAGCGTCATCACGCCGCCGGCAAGCTTGCGGACGTAAAGCCCGTCCTCGGCGACGATCAACTGCCGTTCAGCATCGATGCGCCCGAGAGCGCTCGCCATCCGGCCGAGCGCATGGACGCGGATGCTGCCACGGCCGAGTTGCGCCTCGAACAGCCGTCCCTCGCGGATGTCGAACCACCAGGCGGTATCGGTGGTTACGTCGTAGGTCGGGCCCTCGCCGAGTTGGCAGGGATCGTCCGAAAGAATCGAGGTCGGCACCTGTTCCATCATGGCGTCCTCACTCCGAAGCGATAGACCGTGTGATGGCGGTAGACTTCGCCGGGCCCAAGGCGCGGGCTCGGAAAATCCGGCCGGTTCGGCGCATCAGGCCAGATGTGCGGCTCCAGGCACATGGCGTCCGACTGGCGGATGAGCTTGCCGCCCTTCCCCGAACTCGTGCCGTCGAGATAGTTGCCGGAATAGACCTGAAGGCCGGGCTGGTCGGTGAACAGCTCCATGATCCGCCCCGAGCGCGGTGCCTCCAGCCGCGCGGCGAGCGCCAGCTTGCCGTCACGGGCGAGGCAGTAGGTGTGGTCGTAGCCCCTGCCGTTCTGCAATTGCTCGTGGCTCTCGCGGATACGCGCGCCGACAGCTTGGGCGTCGCGGAAGTCGAACGGCGTGCCGGCAACGCTACGCGGCGGACCGGGCAGCGGGATCGCGGTGGGATCGATGGCGAGGAAATGCTCAGCGGCGACCGTGAGTTTGTGGTCAAGGATCGGCGTGCCCGATGTTGCACCTTCCAGATTGAAGAAGCTGTGGTTGGTCAGGTTGACGATGGTCGGCCGGTCGGTCCGCGCTTCCATCTCGAGTGACAGCTCGGACGGGCCGGTGATGCGATAGGTCAGGCGGACGTCGAGCTTGCCGGGATAGTTCTCCTCGCCATGCGGGCTCATGTAGGTGAGCGTCACCGCGGGCGCGGCGCCGTCCTCGATCGCGGCAATCTCCCAGAGCTTGCGGTCAAACCCGTCGAGGCCGCCATGCAGAGCGTTCGGGCCGTTGTTGACGGGAAGCTGCACCGTCTCACCATCGAGTGAAAATTGTCCCTTGGCGATACGGTTGGCGTAGCGGCCGACGGTGGCGCCCAGGAACTTGCGCTCGGCGAGGTAGCCGGCGAAGGCGTCATGGCCGAGCACGACGTCGTCATATCCGCCTTTGGCATCCGGCGCGATCAGCGCCTGGATCACCGCGCCATGGGTGATGATGCGCGCTTCGAACCCACGCTCACCGCGCAGCACGATGCGCTCGACGTTGCGGCCGTCCGGCAGCGTTCCAAAGACGTCTTTTTCGATTTTTGAGCCAGCCATGTCTAATCCACAAACGGTTCGACGACGGTGCGCCGGCCGAGCAGGAAGGCGTCGGCGACGAGACGAAGCGGCGTCAGGTCGACGTCGCTTGCGCCGGTCGCCGCGAGCTCGACGAAGCGCCGGTAGAGTCCGCGATATTCCTCATCGGGCGCCTCGGCAAGCACCTTGCCGTCGACGGCCATGCGCGCGCCACCGCTGGACAAGGTCATCCGGCCCTGATCGGTGTCGACGAGGATATCCCAGCTCTGCGGCCCGGTCTGACGAAAGTCGAACTCGGCGGTCACAGGCAGGCCGTCGATATCGGTCAGTGTCAGGTTGGCAGCGATCGGCGCCTGGCAATTGGCGGGAAAGGCCAGTTCGGCCGCGGTGACGAATACCGGCTTGCGCAAGATTTTGGTCAGGATCGACAGCGCGTTGATGCCGGGGTCGAACACGCCAAGACCGCCCGGCTCCCAGATCCAGCCCTGCCCTGGATGCCAGACGCGAACGTCTTCCTTCCAGTCGATATGCACCGACGTGATGCGTCGCCCAGCGAGCCATTGTCGCGCGGGCTCGACCGCCGGCGCATGCCGCGAATGCCAGGTCGCAAACAGCGTTCTCTTGGCTTCCGCCGCCATCGCGATCAGCGGATCGAGCTCGGCAACCCCGATCCCCGGCGGCTTCTCCAGCATCACATGCTTGCCGGCTTTGAGCGCCGCCGCGGCCTGGGCGCGGCGCACCTGCGGCGGCGTGCAGAG
>NZ_JALBHA010000128.1:0-13725 GCF_023006445.1 Bradyrhizobium sp. SHOUNA76 | reverse complement strand
GGCGTGGCGTTGACCGCGCTGTTCGCCGAGAAGGGCTGGCTGGGGGCGCCGCTCGCCGCGGCCGGCATCAAGGTGGCATTTACGCCGGTCGGCATCTTCGTCGCCATGATCTTCATCGGCATTCCCTTCGTGGTCCGCACTGTGCAGCCGGTGCTGCAGGATCTCGACCCCGAGATCGAGGAGGCCGCGGGCAGCCTGGGGGCCAGCCGCTGGCAGACCATCATCCGTGTGATTCTGCCCTCGCTCGCACCGGCGCTGCTCACCGGGCTCGCGCTCGCCTTCGCGCGCGCGGTCGGCGAATACGGCTCGGTGATCTTCATCGCCGGCAATCTGCCCAACGTGTCCGAGATCGCCCCGCTGCTGATCGTGATCCGGCTCTCCGAGTTCCGCTACGCCGATGCCACCGCCATCGCGGTGGTTATGCTCGTCGTCTCCTTCATCATCATTTTCGCCGTCAACCGGCTCCAGCGCTGGTCGCAGAGCCGGATCCCGGCGCGTTGAGGGGCTGGCCATGACGATGCAGATCGCAGACTCCGTTCCGCTCTCGGCCCCCGATGCCAGGGCTCGCGCGCATGCGGCTGCGGCACGGGACAACCTCCGCACCGAGCCGCGCGCGGTGCGTATCGCCATCATCGCATTGGCGATGATATTCCTCACGGTCTTCGTCGTGCTGCCGCTGGTGGTCGTGTTCGCGCAGGCCTTCTCGAAGGGGATCCTCGCCTATTTCGCCGCGCTTGCCGAGCCGGAAGCGCTTGCCGCGATCAAGCTGACGCTGCTGGTTGCGGCAATCTCGGTCGGCCTCAATCTCGTGTTCGGCCTCGTCGCCGCCTGGGCGATTGCGAAATTCGAATTCCCGGGCAAGACCTTCCTGATCACGCTGATCGACCTGCCGTTCTCGGTGAGCCCGGTAATCTCGGGCCTCGTCTTCGTGCTGCTGTTTGGCGCGCAGGGCTATTTCGGCGGCTGGCTCAGGGATCACGACATCCAGATCCTGTTCGCGGTGCCCGGCATCGCGCTCGCCACCACCTTCGTCACCTTCCCCTTCGTGGCGCGCGCGCTGATCCCCCTGATGCAGGAGCAGGGCACGCAGGAGGAGGAGGCCGCGATCTCGCTCGGCGCCTCGGGCCTGCAAACGTTTTTCCGCGTCACGCTGCCCAACATCAAATGGGGCGTGCTTTACGGCGTCCTGCTCTGCAACGCGCGCGCGATGGGCGAGTTCGGCGCAGTCTCCGTGGTCTCCGGCCATATCCGCGGCGAGACCAACACGATGCCGCTGCTGGTCGAGATTCTCTACAACGAATACCAGTTCGTCGCCGCCTTCGCGATTGCCTCGCTGCTGGCGATGCTGGCCTTGATCACGCTGATCGCCAAGACTGTTCTCGAACGTCACCTCGACGAAGGACACGACGCAAGTGACCATTGAAGTCAAAAATCTCGTCAAGAAGTTCGGCGGCTTTTCAGCCCTCGACGGCGTCGACCTCAAGGTCAATGACGGCGAATTGCTGGCGCTGCTCGGCCCCTCCGGCTCCGGCAAGACCACGCTGCTGCGGATTATCGCAGGCCTCGACTGGCCTGATGCCGGCGAGGTCTCCTTCAACGGCGAGGACGCGCTGGCGCAGGGCGCGCGCGAGCGGCATGTCGGCTTCGTGTTCCAGCACTACGCACTGTTCCGCCACATGACGGTGTTCGAGAACGTTGCCTTCGGCCTGCGCGTGCAGCCGCGCGCGATACGGAAAGACGAGGCCACGATCCGAGCGCGGGTGAAAGAGCTGCTCGATCTCGTCCAGCTCGACTGGCTCGCCGATCGCTATCCGAGCCAGCTCTCCGGCGGCCAGCGCCAGCGCATCGCGCTCGCCCGCGCGCTGGCGATCGAGCCGCGCATCCTCCTGCTCGACGAGCCGTTCGGCGCGCTCGATGCCAAGGTGCGGAAAGAGTTGCGAAGGTGGCTACGCTCGCTGCATCACGAGATTCACGTCACCTCGATCTTCGTCACGCACGATCAGGAGGAAGCGCTGGAAGTCGCCAACCGCGTCGTGGTGATGGACAAGGGCCGGATCGAGCAGATTGGCTCGCCCGACGACGTCTATGAAAGCCCCGCGAGCGCCTTCGTCCACGGCTTCATCGGCGAATCCATCGAGCTGCCGGTTCAGGTCGAAGGCGGCGTCGTCAGGCTCGGCGACCGGCCGCTCCGGCTTGCGGCGGACGGGATTGCGCCTGGCGCGTCAAAGCTGTTCGTGCGGCGACATGACATGCTGGTTGGCCCGCCCGGCAGCGGCGCCTTCGAGGGCGCCGTGCAGCATGTCCGCAATTTCGGTCCGGTACAGCGGGCCGAGGTCGCGTTGTCGGGCGGCGAGACGATCGAGATCGACGCCCCCCGCGGCAAGGAACTGCGCGCCGGCGATACGATCGGGCTCGAACCGCGCCGCTACCGGATATTCGCGGGTTAGAAATCTCCGTCATTCCGGGGCGATGCGAAGCATCGAACCCGGAATCTTGAGGTCGTAGCGTGAGATTCCCAGGTGCGCGCTTGCGCACCATAGTTCAGCGCTTCGCGCTGCCCCGGAATGACACCGGTCAGATTTTCTTCAAAATTCACCTTTCAGCCACGGTTGGTATGCAACAACGGCCCCTCATTCGGGGGCACCTCCATGCGCGCTGCGGCCGCAATTCTCATCACTTTGCTGCTCGCCGGCTGTGCCGGCAACGAGGCACCAGTCCAGCAGCCGTCCATGTATGCCGATATGGCGGTCCCGGGCTCCAAACTCGATGCGCCGGCGGCCGCGATCATGATCTCGCAATACCGCCAGAACAACGCCCTCGGCACCGTCGTCGTCGACCCCGACCTGATGCGGCTTGCCGAATCCCAGTCCAATGCCATGGCGGCGGCCAACAAGATGGACCACGATGTCCGTGCGCCGCTGGCCAAGCGCCTGGCCGCCGGCGGCTATCCCGCGACGGTAGCGGTGGAGAACATCTCGGCCGGCTATCATACGCTGGCGGAAGCATTTTCCGGCTGGCGCGACTCGCCTCCGCACCGCGCCAACATGCTCAAGGGCGGTGTCACAAAACTGGGCATCGCGGCAAGCTATGCTCCAGGCACCAAATACAAGGTGTTCTGGACCATGATCCTGGCGTCGACCGAGCCCCGATAAGCCAGACTTGATCCCAGCATGCATTGACGCCGCGGCGGAGTGTCGCCACGGTGGCGTGCCATTTGCTATTGTGCCATTTGCTATTGTTCCCCCATGACCGATCATAGCCCGCAATCCCCCAGCATCCCCGCGAATGCGCAACGCGTCCTGGTCCTGCAGGGCGGCGGCGCGCTTGGCTCCTACCAGGCCGGCGCCCATCAAGCGCTGTGCGGCCACGGCTTCGAGCCGGAATGGGTCGCCGGCATCTCGATCGGCGCGGTCAACGCCGCCATCATCGCCGGCAATGAGGGCCCGACCCGCGTCAAGCGGCTGAAGGAATTCTGGGAAATGGTCTCCGCGCCGGTGCCGTGGAAACCGATCGGCAAGAGTGACCGCAGCCGCGAGCTGTTCAATTCGACCAGTGCCGCACTGATTGCGACTTTCGGTGTGCCCGGCTTCTTCACGCCGCGCATTCCGCCGGCGCCGCTCTGGCCGCCGGGGCATCCCGAAGCTGAGAGCTACTACGACACCGCACCGCTGAAGAAGACGCTGGAGCGTCTGGTCGATTTCGACCGCATCAACGACCTGAAGACGCGCCTGTCGGTCGGCGCGGTCGGCGTCACCTCCGGCAACTTCAGGTATTTCGACAATTACGAGTTCAAGAAGCTGGGCAAGACCATCGGCCCCGAGCACATCATGGCCTCCGGCGCGCTGCCGCCCGGGTTTCCGTCCGTCATGATCGACGGCGAGCATTATTGGGACGGCGGCATCGCCTCCAACACCCCGCTCGACTATGTGCTCGATGCCGAGATCGATCGCGACATGCTGATCTTCCAGGTCGACCTGTTTTCCGCGCGCGGCGATCTGCCGACGTCGCTGCTGGAGGCCGCCGAGCGCGAGAAGGACATCCGCTTCTCCAGCCGTACGCGGATGAACACGGACAAGAACAAGCAGATCCACAACGCCCGAAGGGCCGTGCGCGACCTGATCGGCAAATTGCCGGATTATCTGAAGAACGATCCTTCGGTCGAATTCCTCGCGAAGATATCGCGCGAAAGCACCGTCACCGTGGTGCACCTGATCTACCGCAGCAAGAACTACGAATCCTCGGCGAAGGATTACGACTTCTCCCACGTCGCCATGGTCGAGCATTGGGAGGCCGGGGTGAAGGACGTGCATCTGTCGATGCGCCACAAGGACTGGCTCGAGCGGCCTCAGTCCGGCGAGACCATGGTGACCTACGATCTCACGGGGGACGTCACCGCACCCCCGCCAAAAAGGAGCGAATAGCATGGGTAGTCTGTCAGGCAAGAATGCCGTCGTGACCGGTTCAACCAGCGGCATCGGGCTCGCTTACGCGCGTGCCTTTGCCGCAGCCGGAGCGAATGTTGTCATCAACGGCTTCGGCTCCCCGGAAGACATCGAGAAGGAGCGCGCCAAGATCGAACAGGACTTCAAGGTGAAGGCGATCTATTCGCCGGCCGACATGACCAAGCCCGCCGAGATCGCCGGGATGATCGCGCTCGGAGAGAAGACCTTCGGCTCGGTCGACATCCTCGTCAACAATGCCGGTATCCAGTTCGTCTCGCCGATCGAGGAGTTTCCGCTCGAGAAGTGGGACCAGATCATCGCGATCAATCTGTCCTCGGCCTTCCACGCCATCCGCGCCGCCGTGCCCGGCATGAAGAAGAAGGGCTGGGGCCGCATCATCAACACGGCTTCGGCGCATTCGCTGGTCGCCTCGCCCTTCAAGTCGGCCTATGTCTCGGCCAAGCACGGCATCGCCGGTCTCACCAAGACCGTGGCGCTGGAAGTTGCGACCCACAAGATCACCTGCAACTGCATCAGCCCGGGCTATGTCTGGACGCCGCTGGTGGAGAGGCAGATCCCCGACACGATGAAGGCGCGCAATCTGACGCGCGAGCAGGTCATCAACGACGTGCTGCTCGATGCGCAGCCGACCAAGGAGTTCGTCACCTCGGAGCAGGTCGCCGCGCTGGCGCTGTTCCTGTGTGGCGACGACGCCGCGCAGATCACCGGCACCAACCTCTCGATCGACGGCGGCTGGACCGCGGAGTAGGGCGGGGTGCCGTAGGGTGGGCAAAGGCGCGCCAGCGCCGTGCCCACCATGCTTCCGCAATTGGGAGAAAACGGTGGGCACGCTTCGCTTTGCCCGCCCTACGATTCCGGGCGTTCGCTTCCCACTCAATGTCCCCAGGCGAGCGCCGTCACGAAGGCCGAGGACAGGTGCAGCTCGGCAAACATGATTTTGCCTGCGACCACGAACAGGACGCTCGCAAGCGTCAGGCGCAGCACCGTCTCGGGCACGCGCGTGGCGCTGAAGCTGCCGACGATGATGCCGGGCAGTGAGCCCATCAGCAGCACGCCCATCAGGGCCCAATCCACATCGCCGAGCGCCCAGTGCCCGATGCCGGCGACCAGTGTCAGCGGCACCGCATGGGCGATATCGGAGCCGACGATGGTCACCATGGGCAGGCGAGGGTAGAGCAGCAGCAGCACGGTCACGCCGACCGCGCCGGCGCCGACCGACGAAATCGAGACCAGCACGCCGAGCACGATGCCGGTGACGACGGTCGCAATGGCGGTGACGCGCTCGCCGACCTGTTCGAGCCGGCGGCGATAACGCTCCATGATGGATTTGCGGAAGATCAGCGACGTCGCGGTCAGTAGCAGCGCGAAGCACAGCACCAGATTGACCAGGTTGCGCTCGGAATCGCTCTTGAGGTCGAGCTTCCACAGCACCAGCAGCGTCAGCGCGCTCGCGGGAATGCTGCCGCAGGCGAGCCGCAGCACCGCCGGCCAGTGCACGCTGCGCGACCAGCCATGCACCACGCTGCCGCCGGTCTTGGTGGCGGCGGCATAGAGCAGGTCGGTTCCGACCGCTGTGGAGGGATGGACGCCGAACAGCAGGATCAAGAGCGGCGTCATCAACGAGCCGCCGCCCACGCCGGTCATCCCGACAAGCAGGCCGACGCCGAATCCTGAGGCGACGTAGAGTGGATCGAACATATCAGGGGAATCTTAGGTTGATCTCGTCGGTTAGGCAATACGACGTAGAATAAAGTTCCCCTAATGCGCAACCGCCTGGGCAGAATAAGAAAAATTTTGCATCAGGTTCACGAAGGAGAGGCGTTTTGCCTCGTTCCTGTACGTGCTCTGACAGAGCCGTTCCCTGAGGAAGCAGCGAGCACGTCAGGCGCGCAGCGCCTATTTGCCGAACGCCAGCACGTGCAGACCGAGCCGCTGCCGCACGATCCAGAACAAGAGCACCGTTTCGAAGGTGAGGGAGATCGAGGTTGCGGCCGCGGCGCCGTGGCCGCCGTAGCGCGGGACCAGCGCGATGCAGAGCAGGAGGTTCATCACGAAGGCCAGTGCATATGCGAGCGCGCAGATCTTCTGCTGACCGAGCATGTTGAGCAGCCGTTCGACCGGGCCGATCGCGGAGCGCACCACCAGGCCAATCGCGGCGACGAACATGATGTCGTAGCCGATCACGAATTGCGGCCCGAACAGCCAGAGCAGCGGCTTGCCGAGCGCGAGCAGCACGATGGTCGCCGCCAGCGACGGCCAGAACGTCCAGCCGATCGCATGCGCGACATAGGCCGACAGCCGTGCCTTGTCGCCGCTTGCGTTGTATTCGGCGAAGCGGTGCGCCGTCGTCGCCGACATCGCATAGTGGATGAAGGAGACCAGCGCCAGCGTCTTCACGACAGCGAAATAGACGCCGACCTCGTCGGAGGGGCGGAATTGCTGCAGCACCAGCACGTCGGTGTAGGACAGCAGCAGGTAGAAGCTCTCCACCAGCAGGATCGGCAGCGAGACGGCGAGCCAGCCGCCGATGTCATAGGTCTTGGGGCCGGGCGCGATATGATCGGCGAGCTTGCGGTTCAGCACCACCATCTGCCCGGTCATCGCGATCCAGACCGCGCCCGCGCTCGCGGCCATCGCGGCGACCGCGCCGAGATGATAGCCGAGCAGGAACGCAATGGCCGTGATGCCGATAATCAGCGCCTGGCGGATGATGAATTGCGGCATCAGGCCGAGCTGCATCCAGTCATGCGAGCGCGCGATGCCGTCCTGGGTGTTGGCAACGACGAAGGCCGGCAGCGTCATGCAGCCGATATAGAGCGGCAGCTGCTCGGCCGGGTCGATCCAGGGCGACAGCAGCTTGACGATGCCGGCAAGGGCGAGGGAGACCAGCGTGGACACGGCGAAGGTCAGCCAGCGGCTGCCGGAGAGAAAGCCGCGCAGCAACGCCTGCTCGCCGCTGCTGCGATACTCCGGAATGATTTTCTGCGCCGAGGCCGAGATGCCGAAATCCATCATGCTGCCGAGCAGCAGCACCCAGGTCCACACATAGACATAGATGCCGTAGTCGGACGTGCCCATCCAGCGCGCCAGCAGCACCTGCGAGACATAGGCGAGGCCGGCGCTGATCACGCGGATGATGAAGATGGTGCCGGCAAGCCGCCGCGTCAGCGATGCCTCGCTCGGGCCGCCCGTCAGCTTGGCTCGCAGCCGTGCAATCAGCCCGGCCGGTCCGGTTGTTGCGGGTTCTGCATCCATCACGGCCAATTCGAACGGTCCCCGGAGCGCGCGCATGCTGCGGCAGGCCTGGGACTTAGCAACCATTCCTTAAGATTCGGTTGGAACGCCTCCGGCCGCGTCCCGCCAAGGCCGGCGCGGCGAGCATCGTTTCGCATGCCGGGTCAGGCGGCGCTGTTGCGGTTGTCACTTCATCCAGGAAGTTTCCATCCTGCCTATTTGGAGGGGTGACGTCCTGCGCCGCTTCGAATTATGCTCGCGGCATAGTGGAGGCATTTGGAATATGTGCGGGCCGGCATGCTCGTGCATGGAATTGGCGCGATGCCGGGCGGAGACCACAACAGTTCGCGGTCCCGGCAGACGCTTGCGTTGAACGTCATTTCAGAAGGAGCGATTGATGACTCGATTTATGACGTGCGTGACCGTGCTCGCCGCATTGGCCGGCTTCGATCTCTATTCCATGACACCCGCGCGGGCGGATGCGTGGGGATGCTCATACGAGAAGTGCCTGGCGGCCTGCGCCAAGGTCGGCGGTCAGCGATGCAGCCTGTATTGCACGAAGAAGTTGCAGGAAAAGCAGGCCTCGAAGGTTTGCCCTGCATCCTGATCGGCTTCGTTGCGCCATCCGCGACGACCTATTCCAGATTCGTATTGAACTCGTAGGACTTCTCCGGTCCGACCAGCGTGAACTTCAGCGCTGCGCCGTCGGGCTTGGCGCCCGGCGGCAATCCATCGAGCTCGAACGAGAAACGTTTGACGCCGACCGGGCTGGGCTCGACCTGGGTCGGGATCGGCAACGCCCAATCGGGAGTCGGCCCTTCCACGTACAAATTGACGTTGCGGCTATCAGGAACAACGACGTCGACGATCACATTCTTGGGTCCGTCGCGCTTGACGTCGCGGATGGTGAGCGGATTGGGATCACCGATATTGGCAGGCTTGGGCACCGTATCGAGCGCGGCTCGCAAATTGGCATCCTCGGTCGAGGCGACGCTGTTGAAGCCGAGCTCGGCGCTGGCCTCGACCGGAATGCAGAGCTTCTCGCACACCGCGTAATGGATCTCGGCGCGCAAGGTCACGGGCTTGTCGGCGGCCTTGGCGACGATGCGCAACGGCAGCACGATCTGGTTGTGATAGCCGATCGAATGGCCGCCCGCGCCGTCGTCGAATTTCAGCGGTGCAGGCCACATCACCGTCACCGCCTCGACATTGTCCGACTTCGAGAAGTCGAACCGCGGCGGCACCCCGGAATCCCCGGGCATGCGCCAGTAGGTCTTCCACCCCTGCTGGAGCTGGAAGGCAATACCGCCGAGCAGGACTGCGCCACTGCGCGATCCCGCCAATAACCGCACCGCGGAGTGGCCGTCGCGCTGCCACGGCGAAGCGTCATCGGCGCGGGCTGCGATCGCCAGCGACGACGCAAGCAGGGTTGTCGCGACGCCAATCGCCGCACGCAGGGGAACTCTTGGGAGCATAGCACGTCTTTACAGGGTCACCCCGGGGCAAACCATTGAATTGCTTGTGATGGATGCACTTGAATCGCGTCTCTGCAAGCCTTGATTTGACAGCGGCCCGGCCCGACATCAGGATAGGAATTGAAACCGGAGTGCTTTAGCGATGGCTCCCACAGGCAAGAGGACGGGCGAAAGCACCCGCAGGGCAGGCCCCGCGCTCCCCAATTCGGCCGGTTATCTCGACGGCCGGCTGCTGATCGCGATGCCGGTGATGGGCGATTCCCGCTTCGAGCGTTCGGTGATCTATCTCTGCGCCCATTCGGCGGAGGGAGCGATGGGCATCATCGTGAACCACCCGGCTGGCAGCATCGACTTCCCCGAGCTCTTGCAGCAGCTCGGCATCATCAAGAAGGGCGAGCACATCAAGCTGCCGGAGAACGCCGAAAGCATGAAGGTGCTGCGCGGCGGCCCGGTCGATACCGGCCGCGGCTTCGTGCTGCATTCCAGCGACTTCTACATCGAAAACGCGACGCTGCGGATCGATGAGGGTGTCTGCCTCACGGCGACCGTCGACATCCTGCGCGCCATCGCCAACGGCTCCGGCCCCAAGCACGCCATTCTCGCGCTCGGCTATGCCGGCTGGGCGCCGGGCCAGCTCGAGACCGAGATCCAGAGCAACGGCTGGCTGCACTGCGATGCAGACGCGGATTTGATTTTCGGCGACGACGTCGACGACAAGTACGGCCGCGCCTTGCGCAAGATCGGCATCGATCCCGGCATGCTCTCGAACGAGGCCGGGCACGCGTAGCTCCAGCGCACTCGTTGCGTCATCCTCCGCTGTCGTCCCGGACAAGCGCGCCTCAAGCGCGCGCAGACCCGGGACCCATACTCCCAGGATGAAGTTTGAGGCAGGCCGGTCACTCCGGGTCTTCGCCAAACCACGTCCGGTGGTTGGGTCCCGGATCTGCGCTTCGCTTGTCCGGGACGACAGCGGAATATGTCGCTACTCCGCCGCCTGCTGCTGCACCGTCGGCTCCGTGCCCGCCACGGTCGCGCGGCGCATGTCGCGAGGTTGCGACTGGTCGTAGCGGCGGACGCGGTGCATGGTCTGGCGGTTGTCCCACATCACGAGGTCGTGCAGCTTCCATTTGTGCACGTAGACGAACTGGGCCTGCGTCGCGTGCTCGTTGAGATCGCGCAGCAGCAGCCGCCCTTCCGGCACGCTCATGCCGACGATCTTGCCCGCGTGCGATGACAGATAGAGCGACTTGCGGCGATGGACGGGATGGGTGCGCACCAGCCGTTGCAGCACCGGCTTGAACATCTCCTTCTCTTCGTCGGTATATTCGGTGAAGCCGAGCGATCCCCGCGAATACATCAGCGAGTGTTCGCAGACGAGGTCATCGATCTCCGCCTTGGTGTCGTCGTCGAGCGCGTCATAGGCGGCGCGCATGTCGGCGAATTCGGTGTTGCCGCCCTTCGGGTTCACCACCCGCGCCGACAGCAGCGAGAACTTTGCAGGGATCGGGCGAAACGAGCTGTCGGAGTGCCACAGGCAATTGCCGAGGTTGAAGAGATTGGCGCGGCTGTCCTTCGGCAGCGGCTTGCCGTCCTTGCCAAGGTTGGAGACGTCATTCAGGCCCGAGGTGAGGCGGTATTCATCCGCCTTGGTGATGTTGCCGCCGCGCGCTTCCTCGCGCTGACCGAAATTCAGCGCGAACGCCATCTGCTGCTCGTCGGTGATGTCCTGGTCGTGGAAAACCAGCACCGCATATTTGTCCATCGCGGCTTCGATCTCGCGCGCCTCAGCCGGTGTGAGCGGCTTTCGCAGATCGAGTCCGGAGACCTCGCCGACAAAATGGCTGTGAAGCTGGCGGATGGCGATCGTCATGGCGCTATCTCCCGGAGCTGCGAGCGGTTGGTCCCGCTCTGTCGAGGAAAAGCTACTCCCGCACTCGTGGTTGTCAACGCTCGGCGCGTATAGCTGTCCGTAGCAGGCACGACATAGCCCGGGTGAGCGCAGCGATACCCGGGAACGGTGCAAGCAAAGTCCCGGATGTCGCTTCGCTCATCCGGGCTACGCTCTACGGCACCTTTGATGGCGCTTACGCGTTCCGCGCCATCAGCCCGCCGTCGACCGGGATCACCGCGCCCGTGAGGAAGGACGCGGCCGGCAGACAGAGGCTCAGCGTCATATGCGCGACCTCCTCGGGATCGCCGTAGCGGCCGAGTGCGGTGCGGCGCTTGGCGTAGATCGTCTTGTGCTCCTCGGAGATGCGGTCGGTGATCCCTGTGCGGACCGGGCCCGGGCAGATGCAATTGACGGTGATGCCCTCGCGGCCGAGCTCCACCGCCAGCGAACGGGTGAGGCTCGCTACGCCGCCCTTCGCTGCTGAATAGGGGCTGTGCAACGCGGTGGCGCCGAGCGCCTCGGTCGAGGCGATGTTGACGATGCGCGGGCTGTTCGATTTGCGCAAGTGCGGCAGCGCAGCGCGGATGATGCGCGGATGCGCCGTCAGCATCACCGCGATGCCTCTGGCCCAGGCGTCCTCATAGCCCTCGTCGTCGATCGCAACCCGCACCGAGATGCCGGCATTGTTGACGATGATGTCGATTGCGCCGAAATGCGCGGCGACCTCACCGACGACGCGCTTGATCTCGTCACCGTCGGCAACGTCGAGCTCCCAAGCCTTTCCTGCGCCGCCACTCGCGGCAATCTCCTTGGCAACCGCACGCGCGCCTTCGCCGTCGAAATCGGTGACGGCGACGTTGGCGCCTTCTGCGGCGAACAAGCGCGCGGTCGCGCGCCCCATGCCGCTGGCCGCGCCGGTGACGAGAACGGTCAGGCCCTTGACGGACCGGCTGAGCTCTTTGAACTCGGACATGTTGTTTCCTCAGGAAGCCGCTTGTTCTTGTTATGATTGACAAGGCTGGCATCGATCCGCAGACAGGTCAAACAAGCAAGACGAAAAGGGAGGCCGCGATGGCGAACGAGCTCGATTTCTCAGGCAAGCAGGTGCTGGTCGTCGGCGGTTCGAGCGGGATCGGCAACGGTATCGCGCAGGCTTTTCGCACGAGGGGCGCGCGTGTCGCGGTGTGCGGCACGCGGGCACAGCCGCAGGATTATTCGATCGAGGAGGGCTCTGATCTCACGGGCCTGTCTTATGCGCAGCTCGACGTCGGCAACCCCAGTGCGATCGAGGCGTTCAAGCCGTCCTTGGACAGGCTCGACGTGCTCGTGCTCGCGCAAGGCGCGGTGCTCTATCGCCGCGGCGAATTCGAGATGAGCGGCTTCCGCAAGGTGGTCGAGGTCAATCTCATGAGCCTGATGGCCTGCGCCACGCGATTTCATTCCATGTTGCGGGATTCCGGGGGCGCGCTGATCATGGTGTCCTCGACCGCGGCCTATCATTCGACCATGGGCAATCCCGCCTATAACGCCTCGAAGACCGGTGCGGTCGGATTGACGCGGACGCTGGGTGAGGCCTGGGCCGGGGACGGCATCCGCGTCAACGGCATCGCGCCCGGGCTCGTCGACACCAAGATGACGAAGGTGACGACGGACAATCCGAAGCGGCTCGAAGGCGCGCTCGCGCGCATCCCCCTGCGGCGATTGGGCACGCCGGCCGACATGGCAGGCGCGGCGCTGTTCCTGGCCTCGCCGCTGTCGTCCTACATCATCGGCCAGACGCTGGTCGTCGATGGCGGGCTGATTCTGTAGAGGGCTCATCTTGTAGCCCGGGTGAGCGCAGCGATACCCGGGAACGGTGTAAGCAAAGTCCCGGATGCCGCTTCGCTCATCCGGGCTACACTTTCGTCACGACTTGGAACTGCGCTGCTCCTGATCGGTTACTTGGGCTGACCCCCGAGGAGGAGCATCATGGATACGGATCGAATTGTTGGATCGGCCAAGGAATATGCCGGACGCGCGGAAGGCGCGATCGGAGACATGGCAGGCGACGCGAAGACGCAGGCATCGGGCAAGGCCCGGGAAGCTGCGGGCACGGTGCAGAATCTCTATGGCCAGGCCAAGGATGCCGTGCGCGATGCCACGGACACCGCCGCCGGCTACGCCAAGGACGCCTATGAGAACAGCGGCGAGACTTTCCGCGATGGGACACAGGCACTGTCGAAGAAAGTGCAGGACAATCCGCTCGGCTCGCTGCTGGTCGCCGGCGGCATCGGGTTTGCGCTCGCACTTCTGATGTCGCGGCCTGCGCGCCGTCCGCCGCCGCGCTGGCGCTACTAACGGCTAAGCGACAAGCACTCACTCGTGCCCCGGACGCGCTGCAGCGCCAGAGCGCTGCTGCGCAGAGCCGGGGCCCATTCTTTTGTAAGAGAGTTGGCGTGAGAGAGCTGGGTCCCGGCTCTGCGTCGCAACACCAAGAGGTGCTGCGCCGCGTCCGGGACACGGCGGCAATTACCGGAACATCTCGGCGGAGCGTCCGACGTTACCCGGCGGACGTGGAGCCCCTGGATTGAGATTCGGATTGCGCGGCCCGGGCGCCGGCGCCAGCTGACGCGGCGGTGGCTGCGGAGAGCCGAAGCCGAAGAAATCGCGGAACATCGGCGCG
>NZ_JALBHA010000127.1:0-13779 GCF_023006445.1 Bradyrhizobium sp. SHOUNA76 | reverse complement strand
CGCGTCGTTGTCGCGGCCGCGCGTGAGGCCCGCGAGCAGCTCGGTGAAGGCATCGGCGATCAGTTCGAGCAGGATCGCCGCGCTGGCACGGATCTGCCGCACCGCGCGCGAGGGCAGCACCAGAAACGAAACCAGCAACCCCGTGATGGCGCCGACCGCGACCTCGCTGACGCGGTCGATCGCCGAGGTCATGGGATCGGAATGATGCATGGTCGGAACCAGCAGCACGATCACGGCGGTCACGGTGGCCGCACTCAGACTCGGATTGATCGCGGCGATGAAGGCGAGCGGGGCGACCGAGAGGACCAGCAATCCCAGCAGCCCGGCTTCGCTGGAATAAGGGATCAGGATCGCGATGGCACCGCCATAGATCGCGCCGCCGATGGTGCCGAGCATGTAGTCGCGCGTCGCCTTCAGCGAGCGGCCGACGCTCATCTGGGTCACGATCAGCGAGGTCAGGACCGCCCAGAGCGGCAACAGCAGATGCAGCGCGGTGGCGATCGCATAGGCCGCGGTCGCGGCGACCGTGACCCGGATCGCTAGCCCCAGTTGCGTCCGCCGCGACCTGATCCGGTCGAACAGCTGTCCTGCGAATGCCATCGTTGACGTCCCGATCCTTTTAAGGCCGAGCAGAAGCATGGCTGATGCCCGCGGCCGCAAGGCCGCTTGAAAGGCCAAATCAGCCCGCCTAACTTGCGCGCCAAAACGAGGAAACACGATGGCCCACGAAACTGCAACGCTCGCCGCCTATGTCTTCAATCTGAAGTACCAGGATATTCCGGCAGAGGTGCTGGATCGCGCAAAAGTGCTGACGCTGGACTTCCTCGGCAGCGCGATCCGGGCGCGGCGCGAGGCGGAATCGACCCCGTCAATGCTGAAAATGCTGGAAGCGCTGGCACTCGACACCAAGGGCGAATCCACCGTGTTCGGCGACAGCAAGACCTGGACGCCGGCAGTGGCCGCGCTGCTCAATGGCGCGCTCGGCCATTCCCTCGATTTCGACGACACCCACGCCGATTCCTCGCTGCATCCGAGTGCGCCGGTGGTTCCGGCCGCCTTCGCCGTCGGCGAGATGGTCGGCGCCTCCGGGCGCGACGTGCTGACCGAGATCGTCGCGGGCTACCATTTGATTCTGCGTATGGTGGCACTTAACTATGTCGGGCGCGGGATACCAAATGAATTGGGTATGACGCACTGGACGATCGGAGACCAACGATGACGACTGCCGTGACCATCAGCGATCGGGCCGCACGCCGGATTGGGGAGATCCTCAAGGGCGAAGGCTCTGGCGCGATGCTGCGCATCTCCGTCGAAGGCGGCGGCTGCTCGGGTTTCCAGTACAAGTTCGATATCGACCGTGCGCGCACCGACGACGACCTCGTGATCGAGCAGGACAATGCGGTCGTGCTGGTCGATTCCGCCTCGCAGCCGTTCCTGGAGGGGTCCCAGGTCGATTTCGTCGACGATCTGATCGGCGCCTCGTTCCGCGTCAACAATCCCAACGCCACGGCGTCCTGCGGCTGCGGGACGAGTTTTTCGATCTGAGCGCTTAGGCGCCGGTGATCTGCCTTTCCTCGTCCGTCCACTCCAGCTCGACCGGCATCAGCTCCGGCTGGAGTGGCGCGTCCTCAGACATCACGTGGCCGTCCAGCGCACGCAGCAATGCCGCGACCAGTGCCGGCTTGCGCAGCGGCTTGGCCAGGAAGTCCGACATGCCAGCCTCGCGGCAGATCCTGACGTCCTCGGGGAAGGCATTCGCGGTCAGCGCGATGATGGGCAAGCCCTCGAAGCGCCCGTCCTGCGCGCGGATCGCGCGGGTGGCGGCGAGCCCGTCCATGTCGGGCATGCGCACGTCCATCAGCACGACATCGTAATTGCCCTCGGAGGCAGCCGCGACGGCCTCTACGCCGTCGGTGACGACCCGCAGCTCGACGTCGAAGGCCCCCAACATCTTGCTCACGACCATGCGGTTGACCGCATCGTCCTCCGCGACCAGCACCTTCAGCGGCCGATCGAGGCCGGCGATGCGAGCCTTGAGCTCGTCGGCCTCGTCGCGGCCGGCCCTCTGCTCGGAGGCCTGCGCCTGGCTCCAGGGCAGCACCAGCGTGAAGCGGAA
This sequence comes from Bradyrhizobium sp. SHOUNA76, assembly GCF_023006445.1. Taxonomy (NCBI): domain Bacteria; kingdom Pseudomonadati; phylum Pseudomonadota; class Alphaproteobacteria; order Hyphomicrobiales; family Nitrobacteraceae; genus Bradyrhizobium; species Bradyrhizobium sp. SHOUNA76. Next base: position 11,663 of record NZ_JALBHA010000127.1, on the reverse strand, counting down.
AGTTGAACCCTCCCCTGGCGTCGAGGTGACGCCGATCGTGCCGCCCATCTGCTCGATGATGCGCCGGGAGATCGCAAGGCCGAGGCCGGTGCCGCCGAAGCGGCGGCTGATCGAGGCGTCGGCCTGCGCGAAGTCGCTGAAGAGCTGGCCGAGCTTTTCGGGGGCGATACCGATGCCGCTGTCGGTCACCGTCCATTCGACGGTCGCCAGCAGGTCACGGCGCGCCTGGCAGGTCGCAGAGATCGTCACCCCGCCTTCATCGGTGAACTTCACCGCATTGGACGCGAGGTTGAGCAGCACTTGGCGGATGCGCGCGACGTCGCCGCGCAGCGTCGGCGGCAGGTTCGGATCGAGCTCGACCTTGACCGCCAGCCCCTTGCTCTTGGCACTCGCGCGCACGACGTTTGCGACCGTCTCGACCAGCGCCTGCGGGGCGAAGTCGATCGCCTCGAACGCGAAGCGGCCGGCCTCGAGCTTGGACAGGTCGAGAATGTCGTTGAGGATGCGCTGGAGATTGTCGCCGGACTCGCGGATCGTGGTAACCGCCTCGCGCTGCTCCGGATCGAGGTTGGTTTCGAGCAGCATGCTGGCAAGCCCGAGCACGCCGTTCATGGGCGTGCGGATCTCGTGGCTCATCACCGCCAGGAAGTCGGACTTGGCGCGGCTCTCGGCCTCGGCCTTCTCCGCGCGCCAGCGTTCGGTCACGTCGCGCCCGAAGCCGCGATAGCCGAGGAACTGCCCCTCGCGGTCATAGGCCGGCTTGGCCGTCAGCGACCACAGCCGCGCCTCGCCACCGGCGACGACCTTCAGATTCATCTCGTGCAGCGGCTCGTTCTGCTCCATCAGGCCGACGACGTTGTAGGCCGCGCTTTTGTCTTCGGGACACAACATGTCGAGCACGTCCACGAAATGCGATCCCTTCAGCAGCGGCAGCGGCAACTGAGCGACGTCTGCGAACCGTTCGGGCACGTCGATCAGATGGCCTTCGGCATCGGTCTGCCATAGCCAGTCGCTGGCGTTCTCCTGAAAATCCTTCAGCAGCAGCGAGATGATCTCGGTCTGGCGTTCGAGCTCGAGCTGGGCCTTGAGATTACCGAGGAACAGATTGCCCTGCGAGACGATGTTGCGCGCCATGAAAAATGCGAACAGCAGCAGGAACACCGCTGTCATCAGATAGGGCCCGGTGCCGCAGAGCAGCAGCGCGCCGGCGCAGGCGAGCGTGATGGTGGCGAGATAGACGAGGCCGGCACGCGGGAACGTCGAGAGCGTGAAGGCGCCGCCCGACATCATGCCGACCATCAGGCAGGCCAGGAGCAGCTGGCTGGTCGGCTCGATGCGGCTGAACAAGGCGAGCGGCAGCGTGCCCCAGATCGCGGCGAGGAACACGGCCTGCCGCAGCATCTGCTGCGCGGCGCGCGGTGTGGCCTCCTGCAGCGGATTCCGATGCGACCGCCGCCATGCGCGCACCGCGAGCGAGGCGGTGGTGGCAAGCGTCAGGCCCCAGATCGCGAGGAAGTCGTTCCAGCCCCTGCCCCAGAACAGGATCAGCACGATGGCGACGTTCAGCATCGTCACCGCCATCGTCACCGGGATCAGCTGCGTCACCGCGTCGATCTGCTTGGCGCGGATGCGGCGGATCTCGCGCTCGCTGAGATCGGCGGTCAGGCCGTCCTCGATCTCGAAGCCGCCGAGCCAATACAGGAACGCGCCGATCAGGCCGTCACGCGGCTCAGTTCGCTCTATCGACTTGTCCGGCCATCCCATCCGAGGAACCTTTTGACGATCAATGGCCTGCTGCCTGCTTAAGCCGGGTTAATTTTGTGGGAGATTTTGCGCCGTCCTTGACGGGCGCGTTTGCAGTTTGTTCTAACCATGGCCCCTGCCCGGAGCCCGCCGACATGACCATCAGAGTTGCCACCTGGAACGTGAACTCGGTCCGGCAGCGGATCGACCTCCTGCTGACCTGGCTGAAGGAGTGCCAGCCGGACATCGTCTGCCTCCAGGAGATCAAATGCGTCGACGAGGCCTTCCCGCGGCTGGAGATCGAGGCGCTCGGCTACAACGTGGTCACGCACGGGCAGAAGACCTTTAACGGCGTTGCCCTGCTCTCCAAGCTGCGGTTCGACGAGACCAAGTCGGGCCTCGCCGGCGACGACGAGGACGCCCATGCCCGCTTCCTCGAGGGCGTGGTGACGCTCAAGCGCGGGGTCCTGCGCATCGCCTGCCTTTATCTGCCCAATGGCAATCCGGTCGGGACCGAGAAATATCCCTACAAGCTCAAATGGATGTCGCGGCTTCTGGACTATTCAAAGGAGCGTCTCAAGACCGAGGAGCCGCTGATCCTCGCAGGGGATTTCAACGTCATTCCGCACGCGCGCGACGTGCACAACCCGGCCGCCTGGACCGAGGATGCCCTGTTCAAGGCCGAGACCCGCGAGAGCTTTCAGTCCCTGCTCGGCCTTGGCCTCACCGACGCCTTGCGGGCCGTCACCGACGAGCCCGGGCTCTACACCTTCTGGGACTACCAGGCCGGGGCCTGGCAGAAGAACCAGGGCCTGCGGATCGACCATCTGCTGCTGTCGCCCCAGGCCAGCGACCGGCTCGCCAATGTCGGCATCGACAGCTATGTGCGCAGCTGGGAGAAGCCGTCGGACCACGTGCCGGTGTGGGCGGATCTGGATCTGGAGGCGGCGTAGCCAGCAACGTCGTCATTCCGGGGCGGCTTGAAGAGCCGGACCCGGAATATCGAGATTCCGGGTTCGATGCTCCGCATCGCCCCGGTATGACTGCGCGGAGTGATTATTCCCGGCGGCCCTGCACCCACTGCTCCAGCATTTGGAGGGCCATGGCACGATCGTCGTCGGAGGCCTTGGCGAAGGCGCGGTTGTAGCTTTCCTTGATCCAGGTCTCTTCAATGCCGGCGCTGTCGCGCGCCAGGGTCAGCCACATCAGGCCGCGCGCGGCCTGCCGCGGCAGACGGTCGCCGTTGAACAGCATCTGGCCGAGCAGTGCCTGCGCCTCATGCTGGCCCTTCTGGGCGGCGAGGCCGAGCCAGCGCGCGCCATAGCGGTAATCCTCACGCGAGGCGTCCGGCGTCTTAAGGTACAGCCGGGCGAGGTCGTACTGCGCGTCGGCGTTGCCGAAATAGGAGGCTGCGTAGGAGAACATCTCCCGCGCCCGCTCCGGGTCCGACTTGATCTTCGAGTTCGGGATGCCGCTGAGATAATAGCGGCCGAGCGCGACGAAGGCGTTGGCCACGATCTGCGCCTGCGGCGCCGACGGGCTGTCCTCGGCATGCGCGTTGGCGATCCGGCTGAAATATTCGAAGGCGCGCAGATCGTCCTGGGCGACGCCGTCGCCATTGGCGTACATGCGGCCGAGCTTCCATTGCGCGATGGGGTGACCACCCTCGGCGGCATATTGCAGCGCACTGAGTGAGGTCTCCTGGGGCACAACCACCGGCGCGACCTTGCCGCGCACGGTCGCTGCGGTCCCAGGCAAGGTGGTCACGACCGGGATGGTCGCGTCCTTCGGGTTGACCGGGGCGCCGTCGAAGGCGAGCGCCGGCGCGGCCAGCGCAGCAGCCCCCAACACAAACGCAACTATGGCACGCCTAGATGTCCGCATAGCACTGTTTCTCGTGCGCGCCGCCCGGATGGGTTACTGCCCCCCCGACCGCTGGTCCAACCTGCTGAGCATATTTCCAGAGCGCACCCGACGTATGGTTAGTCGCGCGAGCGCTCCATTTGGTTTTGCGCTGGGCGAGCTCGGCGTCGCTCAATTTTACGTTAAGGGTACCGGCAACCGCGTCGATCTCGATAATGTCGCCGTCCTCGAGCAGCCCGATCGGCCCGCCAATGGCGGCTTCCGGCCCGACATGGCCGATGCAGAAGCCACGGGTGGCGCCAGAGAAGCGGCCGTCGGTGATGAGCGCGATCTTGCCGCCCATGCCCTGGCCGGTCAGCGCTGCGGTGGTCTGGAGCATTTCCCGCATACCGGGGCCGCCCTTCGGCCCCTCGTAGCGGATCACGATGACTTCGCCTTCGCGGTAGGTGCGCTTCTGGACCGCCTCGAAAGCATCCTCCTCGCGGTCGAAGCACCTGGCCGGACCGGTGAACCTGAGGTTGGACATTCCCGCGACTTTCACGATCGCACCTTCTGGCGCCAAATTGCCCTTCAGACCCACCACACCGCCTGTCACGGTGATGGGCTTGTCTGCCGGGTGCACCACGTCCTGGTGCGAATTCCACTTCACGCTCTTGAGGTTTTCAGCGATCGTGCGGCCCGTGACGGTAAGGCAATCACCGTGCAGGAAGCCGTTGTCGAGCAGCGTCTTCATCAGAAGCGGTATGCCACCTACTTCAAACATGTCTTTGGCGACATAACGGCCGCCCGGCTTCAAATCCGCGATATATGGTGTCTTTTTGAAGATTTCGGCGACGTCGAATAAGTCGAACTTGATGCCGCACTCATGCGCGATCGCCGGCAGGTGCAGCGCAGCATTGGTCGAGCCGCCAGAAGCTGCGACCACGGCAGCCGCGTTCTCCAGGGCCTTGCGGGTGACGATGTCGCGCGGCCGGATGTTTTGGGCGATCAGGTCCATGACCTGTTCGCCCGCGGTCATGCAGAAGGCATCGCGGATTTCATACGGTGCCGGCGCACCGGCCGAGTAAGGCAGTGCGAGGCCGATCGCCTCGGAAACGGTCGCCATGGTGTTGGCGGTGAACTGCGCGCCGCAGGCGCCCGCCGAGGGGCAGGCCACGCGCTCGATCTCGTCGAGGTCCTCGTCCGACATGGCACCGACCGAGTGCTTGCCGACGGCCTCGAACATGTCCTGCACGGTGACCTGCTGCCCGCGGAAAGTGCCGGGCAGGATCGAGCCGCCATAGATGAAGATCGAGGGCACGTTGAGACGGACCATCGCCATCATCATGCCCGGCAGCGACTTGTCGCAGCCGGCGAGCCCGACAAGGGCGTCGTAGGCATGGCCGCGAACGGTCAGCTCGACCGAATCGGCGATGCATTCGCGCGACGGCAGCGAGGAGCGCATGCCGTCATGCCCCATGGCGATGCCGTCGGTCACGGTGATGGTGCAGAATTCGCGCGGCGTACCGCCTGCCGACGCCACGCCCTTCTTCACCGCCTGGGCCTGACGCATCAGCGCGATGTTGCAGGGAGCCGCCTCGTTCCAGCAGGAGGCGACGCCGACGAAAGGCTGGTGGATCTGCGCGGTGGTCAGACCCATGGCGTAGAAATAGGACCGATGGGGCGCGCGCGCAGGGCCTTCCGTCACGTGACGGCTCGGCAGCCTCTGCTTGTCAATCTTCGCGCCCATCGCAAACCAGTTTCCCCGGTCAACCCTTTCAGACCCGAAAAATCAGAGCCAAGATTTGAATCGACCTTGGGATTTTCTCGTGGCGTCAAGGACTGCCCGCTACCTCCAAAACATTAGAGCGATTTTATTCATGTCTGGGTGTGGCCAAAAAGCGGCGGCGATGCGAACGGCCGGTGATGAGGGTTAAATCCGGGCCGGGTGTTGCATGGACGGCACAATCGTTACCGGGAAGACACGGGGGTGACTTACCGAGATACCCTAGGGATGACGCATCACAATCTTTGATTAATCCAAGTAACACGCCGACATCCGTTCGCTGACGAGATTCCCGCATGAGTCGGCCCTCTCGCGCACTCTCGTGTCCCGGACAAGCCACAACGCGTTGAGCGTTGCGGCGCAGAGCCGGGACCCAGAAGGCGACACGGCACAATGCTGGATTGCTTCCGCCTTCGCCAAGGCTTCGGCGGACAAGTCGCTGCGCTCGCATGACCGAGTTTGGTGCAACGGCATCGCTCTTCCAGCTGGTATCTCGCTGGCAGACACATCTTCCCGTTCTCGCGGCTGGTTTCGCCCGAGCTTTGCTTGGTCGCTCCGCCCTCTTGAGCCAAAAGGGCGCAGGGAAGGCCGGGTGCCGGCTGGCACCCGCGGTCCGCTGCGCGAAACGCGCACGCAGGAAGAACCGCGCAGCAGCATACAGGTGTCGCCGATCACTCGGCCTTCCCTGCGCGATGGTCGGACGGCTTATGCCGTGATCTCCCGGGAGCCGAACTTTCCTTCTGGCCTCCCTCGCCCCGCGAATTGGATGATGCAGTCTGCCCGGTTGGGCTCGCTCGCACCTTCGCGAAAAGCTTGACCGTAGCAACGACGGCCAGGACCACACGGTTTTGCCGTACGCACGGCCCGCCATTTCGCCGCAGTTTTCCCAGCCCTGTCGACAAAGCCGGAAACTTACAGGCGAGACGAACCTAACAGCGCCGCTCGTCCGCACGCGGCCGCGGGCTCACAGGGACTACCCGCCCTGCCCGCACCTCCCATGCCGACGCTGCCGCGTCCACCGCAGGCCCGGCTCGCGATGCGTGACGACACAAGATCGCCCCTCTTGGATGAGCCGGGATGGGCGACACATACGCCATTTCCGAATTTCGGTAAAGTGGAATATTTTTGCGCGAGCGGATTGACAGAGGGCGACACAGGGTGTCGCTCGTTCCGTCATCCTGAGGTGCGAGTGGCGCGATGCGCATCGCATCGCGCCGGGAGCCTCGAAGGATGAACGGCCACAGCCGGGCCGTCGCCCTTCGAGGCTCGCCGAAGAGGCGAGCGCCTCAGGGTGACGATGATGGTGCCGTAGCCCGGATGAAATCGCGCTCTGCGTGATTTGGACCTACTTTGAACAGGCCGCTTTTGAGCTGGATGCAAGTCTGTCTCTTAGTGCGGGGACCAGAGTGACGTTGCGATCGACGCGCGCAAGCGTGCCGGCTGCGAACGTCGCCGACACAACAGGTGCGTCATCGACGCAATGGTGTCGCCACTATCGGTCATGGAGCCAGTGGTGTTCCACGCGCTCGGGGTTGCCAAGAAGCCGAAGCCGCCAGCGAGTTGATGGACACAATCACGATCTTCGGGCTGCTGTCGGTCAGCGCGATGCTGCTGTTCTACGCGCTCGAGCCGCGCGGGCCAGATTATGTGCTGGCCTTCGCGGCGGCGTGCGCGCTCAGCGGGATTTACGGCTTCCTCCAGGGAGCCTGGCCGTTCGGACTTGTCGAGACGGTCTGGACGGCGGTCGCCGTGCGGCGGTGGGCCAAGGTCCAAACTCCGGTCTTGTAGCCCGGGTGAGCGCAGCGATACCCGGGATCCACTCGCTGGGATCCCGGATGTCGCTGCGCTCGTCTGGGCTACAGTCTGCCGGCTCAGGCCGACATTGCGCCCCTGCTGCCAAACGGATCGAGCAGCCGGACGATCTCGCAGACGGCGACGAGGCCGGCGAGCCAGACGGCGCAGGTCAGAGCGATGCGGGTCACGATGGCGGCGGTGAAGGCGCCTTCACCGCCGAGGAACGGCGTCGCGGCGAGCAGCGCGAGCTCGTAGGTCGCATAGGCAACAACCAACGTGATCGCCAGCATCAGCGGTGTGCGGCCCTGCGGCAGCGTGCGGAGCACGGTCGAAGCCACGGCAGTCGCGAGAAGCGCAGCGGCGCCGATGACAAAACCCCAGGCGATGGTGCTGCCATCGATCGTATAATGCAGCACGCCGAAACCGATGATCTGGTTCACGAGCCAGGCGCCGGTGACGACGAGCAACGCCGGGCGCGCCGGCAGCATTGCCGCGGCAACGACGGCGAAGGCCGCAAACGGCGTTGCGCAGGCGAAGGCAAAGCTTGCGAGCGCGCATGAGACCGTCAGCAGCGCAAAGCAGAACATCGGCGCAAGGCGCGGCGCGACCGGGTGAAGCCGGAAACGGTCGCCGTGAGACGGCTGGGTGTTAAGTGGCATGGGTGATCTCTTCTCGTTCGGATGCTCGTCCATTTCAGGGAATGTGATTAGAACGTGGCGCCGGCCTTGAGCAGATAGGTGCGACCGGGCAGCGGATAGGCGCTGAAGCGACCGTCCGTGAAGGTGCTTGCGATGGCGTAGTCGTAGTAGAACGCATTCAGCGCGTTGTTGACGCTGAGCGACCAGAAGTAGCGCTCATACTGGCCGCTGAGCTTGAGGTCGATCGTGCCGTTGGCGGGAATCGGCTTCTGGGTGCCCGCCTGATCGTTGTCCATGCGCCGCTCGCTCCAGAAGCGCGCGGTGGCATCGAGCACCAAATAATTCTGCCAGATGTTCCAGGTGACGCCCGCACTCGCGGTGTAGCGCGACACCAGCGGCACGTCATTGCCGGCCCAGACGCCTTCGCGGAAGACGGCGCGGGTGTAGGCCACGCCGGAGCGCAGCAGCAGAGCGTCGTTGACGCGATAAGACAGGCTGGTCTCCGAGCCGTAGCGGCGGGTCGGATCAAGATTGGTGTTGTAGAACAGGACCGGGTTGAAATGGACCTCGTTGGTGAGGTCCATCAGATAGAGACTGCTTTGCAGCTGCAGCCCGCCGCCCTTGATACGCAGACCGCCCTCGATGTCCTGCGAAGTCTGGGTCTTGAGCTGGAACGTTTGCGGGATCGCGGCGAAGGTCAGGGGATCGAACGAAGGCCCCGAGGACAGGCGCTCGTCCACGTCGGGCGTGCGGAACGCGCGCGCGGCGCGGCCGAACAGCGAGACCATGTCGTTGAGGCGATGCTCGGCCCCGAGATGCAGCGCATATTGGGTCTCGTTGCTCGTCAGCGGCAGCGCGCCGATGTCGGCGTTGAACGGCGCCGCCGGGTCGAAATTGTCGCGTGCCGCAAGACTGACGGTCTGCACCCGCGCGCCATAGGAGATGTCGGTCGTAGGCGCCACGCCCAATGTGTGCTGAAAATAGCCTGCGACCGTCTGCTGCCTGAGATCGTAATTGTGCCAGGAGGAGAGCCCCTGCCCGGCGCCGCGGTTCTGCTGAAAGCTCGCATCGTAATAGTCGATGCCGGTCAGGAGCTGCGACGGCATGCCGAGCATGAGGCTCTTCACACTGAGCCGCGGCGTGATCGACCACGTCGTCAGATGGGAATCGACATAGGTCGACGTGAAGAAGGCCGGAACCGGCACCGGGCTGGAGAAGAACGCGCTCTGCTGCTTCTTGTCGCGCACGCCGCCGTCGACGATGAGATCGACGCCGTTGACGAGGGTCTTGGTGAAGCCCGCTGTTGCGCTAAACCCCTGCTGGTTGGCGTAGTTGAACGGCGTGCTCGTCCCTCGCCGGTTGGTCTTGAGCTCGTCGAGGCCGATCGAGGGATCGACGGTGCGCCCGCCCGGCAATCGCAGCTCCTGATTGTCGCCCGTGACGGTGAGAAAAGCGGTCAGGCCCGGTGTTGAGTAATTGAGATTGCCGACGCCGTTTTGCTGGGAATAGCGATTGTTGTCGCGATAGCCATCGGTCCTGACGGCATTGCCATAGAACGAGGTCGACCACGGACCGGAATTGAGCGAGGTCGAGACGTTGCCGAGCCTGGCGTTGAACGAGCCGAAGCCGGCCTCGATGCGCGCGGTCACCGGCGGTCCGCCGACGCCGTTTTTGGTGACGATGTTGATCACGCCGCCGACGGCGTTGTCGCCGTAGAGCACCGCTCCCGAATTGCCGCGCGTGATCTCGATACGCTCGATGGAATTGAGCGGGATGGTGGAGAGGTCCACCTGTGCCATGTCGACGTCGTTCAGCCGCCGTCCGTTGACCAGCACCAGCGTGTTGGCGTTGGCAAAGGCGCCGAAGCCGCGCAGATCCACGCTGGTCTTCGCGCCGATCTGACCGCCATAGAACGTCGTGATCTGGGCGCCCGGGGTCTGCGTCGCGATGATCTCGGCTAGCGTCTGCGACGGCGAATGCGCGATATCTGCGGCCGTGATGACGGTCGTGGCGGCCCCGACGATACCGCCGTTGCTGGCGACAGCCTCGGAGCCCGAGCCGGATGAGCCGGCGCCATTGCCTGCCGGCGCGACATTCGCGGTTCCCCGGCGCTTCGTCGGCTCGCCGTCACCGATCGCCCTGGCGCGGGTGCGGTTCTGATCGTCGGGCTTGGTCACTTCGATCGGCGGCAGTTGCTCGGCAAGGGCCTGCTGGGCGAAGGCGGGGGACAGATCGAGCGAATGGAGGGAAACGGACGCGAGCAGGCCGGCGCTGAGGCGCCTGGCGGCAGAGACAAGACGGGACACGGTTGTAAACCTCGGTATGACGTCAGTGGCACGTCACAGCGAACGAGGTTTCACGGCAGAGCGATGGATTGCTCCGGTGAAACCAATGTCTGTACTCCCCGACCGACTTCTTCGCGTGTGACCACGGCTGACGGCAGGTCTCCTGGCTCGCGGGTCGTTACCTTACGTCGCCTTCCCAGGACCGAGATTCCCAGTGGCATAGGACGAAAGATTCACCGCTTACAGTTGCGGGGGCAGCCGTGGCGTTGAGACAAATCCCCGTTGGGACAATCCCGCACCACATTCCCTTTTGATCTCCGTGAGGAGAACCGTCACCGATCAACTTACGTGGCGTCACGCCGGGGAGTCAATCGACGGGCGGCTGTTGTCACCGCCCTCAGGTCCGCCCTCGCATACGCTGGGCCTGGGCCCAGGCGACAGCGACGTCGCGAGGCGGAGCATCGACGCGCTTGATCGGGGTCAGTTCGCCGGAGGCCGAGACGATCGCGGTTTCCTCGCGCCGGCAGCGCGTGCAGACAAAGCGGACCTCGTGCGGGGACGCCCACCAGCTCGACCGCTTCACATTGGCCGCCATCGGCCAGGCATCGCAATGCGAGCACGAGACCAGAAATCGACCGGGATCGAGCATACCCATTTCCATCGGACTCCGCGTCCTGCCGCCACCTTCAATGTTTAACCCAAGTGAATCGTTCCGGTGCCCAAGCACCGCCAGCTCCTGTTCCTTGGAAGCCGGCGATCTCGGGCTCGCCGTTCCCGGCCGCCACAGGCGTCAGGATCTCAGCGCGCGCCCTTGAGGGTGCAAGAGGTCGTGCAGGTGACCGTGGTGCCGCGATCGCACGATTTGCAGGCATTGACGCACTGGTTCATGTCGCGGGGATTGTAGCTGTAGTTCCGCATCGGGCAGGCCGACGTCGAGCCGGTGATGTCCTGCTCCTGATCGCAGGCCGCCGTCATGAGCGCGAATATGATCACGGCAACGAGGCGCATGTGATTGCCCTGTCAAGCATGGCAAATGACACTCGCGAGTCGCGCTGCACTGCAGCGACCCCGGCCTTCCAGCACGAGCAATCGCTCGCGTGCTTCAAGGATGCGCGCCAAACATTAAGAACGGATTGCAGGCGGCGTCAGGCAGCAGCCTTGGTCGCGATCGCCTGGCGCATGTCCGCCGCCAATTGGCGGTACTGCTCCGAAAGCTTCAGATAGAACTCGCGTTTGGTGCTGTCGGTGGCGAGCCTGGCAATCAGCTCGCATTCGGCGGTGAGCGTCTCGAACCGTTCCAGTCTGTTCTGAAGGTCTGTCATCGGCGTGTCCCCGTCAAACGCCTCAAGGACACCCAACCTAAGCCCGGGAAATAGGTCACGGCGAACATCGTTATCGAGTAGAATCAATTTTTGCAGTCCGGCAGCCTATTTGCTGTCCAGCCGCCAAGCGCCATCCCAGACGGCGTCCGGCGGGTTGGCGTCGAATTGCGCGATGCGGCCGAGCATGGTGCGCGAGGGGCCGTCACCGGGGACGGCTTCGAGCGCCGCGTTGAAGGCAGCGCGTGCCTCATCG
>NZ_JALBHA010000126.1:0-13801 GCF_023006445.1 Bradyrhizobium sp. SHOUNA76 | reverse complement strand
ATGTCAGATGCTCGGTGGCGACCGCGCCGACCGCGATGCGATAGATCAGCAGCGCGGTGGCGTCGTTGAGCAGGCTCTCGCCTTCCAGCACCTTCACCATGCGGTGGGGCAGCTTGACCTGGCTCAGGATCGCGACCGCAGCGGCCGCATCGGGCGGCGCCACGATGGCACCGAGCGCAACCGCGGCGGCCCAAGGCATGTCGGGCATCAACCGGTGCGCGACGAAGGCGACGCCGGCTGTGGTGAGGCCGACCGCGGCGACGACCAGGGTCGAGACGGGAACCCAATTGTTGCGCAGATCGCGCAGCGAGGTGTCGAAGGCGGCGTCGAGCAGCACCGGTGCGACAAAAAGCGCCAATGCCAGGTCCGGCTCCAGCGCCCAGGACGGGCTGGATGGCACGAAGGCAATCAGTGCGCCGCCGATGGCGAGAAAGGTCGGGTAGGGGACCTTGATCCGCCGCGCCAGCGCCGATAAGGCAACGGCGCCGAGCAGAAGCGTGATGATCCATTCGAATGTCGACACGATGATCCCCGAGGCCGATATGAGCGGCGCCACAAGCTAGCACCAATCCGGCCGTATGATGGATAGTACGGCCCCGAGGCAAGAACCAAGGCAAGAGTTAAGTCAGGTCCGAAAGCAAGATTTCCGACTGCAGCGAGCATGCGTTTTCAAAAACTCATTCAATCGTCAGGTGCCGTATTGCTTTGCGCGCTCTCGCTCGCCGCCGCTCAGGCTGCGACCGGTGGCGAGCCGGCTGCGGTGATCCGGCTCGATGTCGCGTCATGCCTCGCGGCGACCGCGGCCGACGACATGGACAAGGCCGCCACGGCCTGCGCCGCCGTGATCGACAATGAGAAGACGGTGAAGGCGGACCTGATCAAGGCGCTGATCGCGCGTGCGGCGCTCTATGCGCGGCACGACCAGATCGACCGTGCCATTGCCGATGACAGCCGCGCGCTTTTGCTCGATCCCACGCTTGCCGACGTCTTCAATGCGCGCGGCGAGCTCTGGCTCAAGAAGGGCGACAAGCCCAAGGCGGTGCAGGATTTCGGCGCGGCGCTGAAGATCGACCCGAGCCACGAGAAGGCGAAGGCCAATCACAAGGCAATGGCGCGCGAGATCGAGCGGATCGGCGCGCAGATGGCCGTCGCCGGCAAGCCCAGCTTCAATTGCAAGCGTGCGGCCCGGGCTGTGGAGAAGGCGATCTGCGGCAATCGCGAGCTCGCCGATCTTGATCGCGAGATTTTTGGGTCGAACGCGCGCGCGATCCGGGAGGCGCGCAATCCGGCGGAAGCGAAGAACCTCCAGCGTGAGCAGAATGAGTTCATTGCCCGCCGCAATGCGGAGTACGGCCGGCCGGGATATGATCTGAAGAAGGCGATGCAGGAGCGCCTGCAGCGGATCAACGGGGTAGATGGGTATTGAGGGCTTTGCTCCAAAAGCGCTCGTCATGCTCGGGCTTGTCCCGAGCATCCAGTTTCTTTCCGCCCTAGGTTAGACGTGGATGGCCGGGTCAAGTACGGCCATGACGGTGTGGACTGGCCCGAATTGAACCCATCCCTTGCCGGCCGCGACAATGGTGAGAACCCGACGTCACGGAGCTCTCTGCCATGTGCGGCACGCATCCTTCCGCGCAAACGTCTTCGTTTGCCAAAAGTTCGCTGCGAATCTTTCTGTTCAGCGCGGCAATGAGCTTCGTTCTCGCCGCTCCGGCCTCTGCCGCCACCGATTGCGTGATGGGGAGCGAGGCCGCTCCAGTGGAGCTGATTCCGGCCTGCAGCACCATCATCGACCAGGCCGCAAATCCCGCTTCCGACCGCGCCTCGGCGCTGCTGGTCCGTGCTGACGCCAATGCGCGGAGCTCGGGTGGCCTCACCCAGGCCCTGCGAGACATCGACCGCGCCATTGCGCTGGACGGCAAGGATGCAAGGGCCTGGCGCCTGCGCGGCGACCTCCTGCGCGAGGCCGGCGGCGACCTCAATCGCGCCGCGGCTGACCTCAGCAAGGCGATCGCGCTCGATCCTGAGAATGCGGAAGCCTTTGAGCTGCGCGGTGTCGTCTATACCAATCAGCGCCGGCTCGACCGCGCGCTCGCCGACTACGACCAGGCGATCAAGCTGAAGCCGGATTATGCGCAGGCCTGGTCCGACCGCGGCGCGACCTATTATCTCGGCGGTGACAACGAAAAGGCGATCAAGAATTTCGACGAGGCCTTGCGGCTCGACCCCAACCGGCCCCGCACCTACTCCAACCGCGGCGCGGCCTGGAAGAAGCTCGGGCAGTACGACAAGTCGGTCGCCGACAACGGCGAGGCGATCCGGCTCGATCCGAAGCAGCCCGAATACTATGACAATCGCGGCCTCGCCTATGCCGCGATGGGTGAGTACGACAAGGCCATCGCCGATTACGACCAGGCGATCCGGCGGGAGCAGCGCCCGAACTTCCTGACCAATCGCGGCGATTCCTACCAGTTCAAGGGCGAGCTCGGGGCTGCCTTGAGCGACTATGACGCCGCGCTCAAGCTCGATCCGAGCTTTGCCAAGACCTACAACAACCGCGCCGTGCTCTACAAGAAGATGGGTGAGCGCGCGAAGGCTCTGGCCGACTACGAGGCGGCCTTGCGGCTCGATCCTGCCAACGACAACGCCGCGAGCGGTCGCCGCGCCATGATCGCCGAGATCGCGAAATTCGGCACTGAACCGCCGCGGGCGCTGAATGCGGCGTCCGGCAACGGTCCGTCGTTCTCATGCGGGACGGCCAGGCGTGAGGTCGAGAAGGTGATCTGCGCCGATCCGCAACTGGGCGTGCTCGACCGTCAGATCGCCGAGACCTACGATCGCGTCTTGAAATCGGCGGGCAAGCGCGCGGCTGGCGAGCTGCGCAAGACCCAGCGCGATTTCCTCAGCCTCCGTAACGCCAGCTTTGGTCGCCCGGGCTACGACCTGAAGAAAACCATGCAGGATCGCTTGCAGAAGCTGAATGCGATGGATAGCTGAAAGCCGCTGAAGAAGCTGAAGTCGAGCGGCTGGCTTGGTCACCTCTCCCGCTTGCGGGAGAGGTCGACGCGCTCGAAGAGCGCGGCGGGTGAGGGCTTTCTCCTCGTGGGGACTTCCTGCTAAAGCCTCGGCAATCCCGACGCGGAGGCACCCCCACCCCAGCCCTCCCCCGCAAGCGGGAGAGGGAGTGCACCGCCGTTGCCGCAGCGGCTCCGCCTCCGCCAAAAGGCCCCTCCTTTTCAGCTTGAACCGCGGCCCGTTCCCGGGAAAATAGCCCTCAACAAGGCCGGCGATTGATCCTGGTCATGGCGGGACGTCTGTCCTGCCACAAGGTTCAGGCTAGGCGAATAAAGGGACGGGAGCGCGGGAATGAAGGTCGACGGTAAAAGTCGTTATCACGAGGTCCATGCGCGCTCTCTCGCCGACCCCGACGGCTTCTGGGCCGAGGCGGCGAAAGAGATCGACTGGATCGAGCCGCCCAAGAAAATCTTCGATGCCGCGCAGGGAACCTACGGCCGCTGGTTCACCGGCGGCGTCGTCAATACCTGCTACAACGCGCTCGACCGCCATGTCGAACGCGGCCGCGCCGACCAGGTCGCGCTGATCCATGATTCACCGCTGACGGGCAGCGTCACCAGACTGACCTATGCGGAACTGCTGAACGAGGTGCAGGCGCTCGGCGCCATCATGCAGGATTTTGGCGTCGCCAAGGGCGATCGCGTCATCCTCTATATGCCGATGGTGCCGGAGGCCGTGGTCGCAATGCTCGCCTGCGCGCGGATCGGCGCGGTGCATTCCGTGGTGTTCGGCGGCTTTGCTGCGAAAGAGCTCGCCACCCGCATCGACGACGCGCAGCCGAAACTCATTCTCTCCGCGAGCTGCGGCATCGAGCCCGGCCGTATCGTGCAGTACAAGCCGCTGCTCGACGAGGCGATCAGACTTGCCGGCAGCAAGCCGAAGGCCTGCATCGTGCTGCAACGTCCGCAGCTGACCTGCGACCTGACCCCGGGCCGGGACTATGATTGGGCGAGCCTGCGCCGCAAGGCGCTGAACGACGGCAAGAAGGCACCTTGCGTGCCCGTTGCCGCGACCGATCCGCTCTACATCCTCTACACCTCGGGCACCACGGGCATCCCGAAGGGCGTCGTGCGCGACAATGGCGGCCATCTCGTCGCGGTGAAATGGTCGATGTTCAACCTCTACGGCGTCAAGCCGGGCGAGGTGTGGTGGTGCGGCTCCGATATCGGCTGGGTGGTCGGTCACAGCTACATCGTCTACGGCCCGCTGCTGCACGGTGCGACGACGATCATGTATGAGGGCAAGCCGGTCGGCACGCCCGATGCCGGCGCGTTCTGGCGCGTGATCTCCGAGCACAAGGCCGTTGCCTTCTTCACCGCGCCGACCGCGTTCCGCGCGATCCGGAAAGATGATCCGGAAGGACAATTCATCCGGCAATACGACCTGTCGAAATTCCGCACCCTGTTCCTCGCCGGCGAGCGCGCCGATCCGCCGACGGTCGAGTGGGCGGAGCAGCAGCTGAAGGTGCCGGTGATCGACCATTGGTGGCAGACCGAGACCGGCTGGTGCATCGCCGGCAACCCGGTCGGGCTCGGCATGCTGCCGGTGAAGCATGGCTCGCCGACGGTGCCGATGCCGGGCTATCAGGTGGATGTCGTCGACGAGGCGGCCAAGCCGGTGGGACCCAACACCATGGGTTCGATCGTCATCAAGCTGCCGATGCCGCCGGGCTGCCTGCCGACGCTGTGGAATCAGGACGAGCGTTTCAGGGAAGCCTATCTCACCGAATTCCCCGGCTATTACAAAACCTCGGATGCCGGCTACAAGGACGAGGACGGCTATGTCTTCGTCATGGGCCGCACCGACGACATCATCAACGTCGCCGGCCATCGGCTTTCCACCGGCGGCATGGAGGAGATCCTGGCCTCGCATCCCGATGTCGCCGAATGCGCGGTGCTCGGCGTCAAGGACGCGATCAAGGGTGAGGTGCCCTGCGGTTTCCTGGTGCTCAAGGCCGGCGTGAAGCGTGCGCCAGCTGAGATCGAGAAGGAGATCGTCGCGCTGGTGCGCGACAAGCTCGGCCCGGTCGCCGCCTTCAAGCTCGCGATCACGGTCGGCCGGCTGCCCAAGACGCGTTCCGGCAAGATTCTGCGCGGTACCATCAAGAAGATCGCCGACGGCGAGTCCTGGACCATGCCGGCGACCATCGAAGATCCCAAGACGCTCGACGAGATCGGGGAGGCGCTGAAGGGGAGGGTGTGAGGTTTGCTCTGGCGGTCATGCCAGTGAGACGCGGGGCCGCTACCCAACCTCTGCCGTCATCACCCGCGAAAGCGGGTGATCCAGTACGCCGGGGCAGCAGTGTGACCCAATGACCGCCGCGGCGTACTGGATTCCCCGCTTTCGCGGGGAATGACTGCGGGGGGAGGGCGGCATTCAGCCAGGGACTTACAATCTCCGCATTCCGCGCTAAAGAGGGCCGGCCAACAGGGGACCTCGTATGCCACTCACCGCCGCGCCGCGCCTGCTTGCAGCTGTGCTGCTCGCCATCGCTCTCTCCGCCTGCTCCGCGCGCTACCAGACGCCGGTGGCGGTGGGCGGTGACGATGACGACGCGGTTTGCCAGAGCCGCGGCTATGCGCAAGGTTCGCCCGAATACGTGGTCTGCCGCAAGGACCGTGACGTCCAGCGCAATGCCGCCACCGCGCGTGCCGACCGTCGCCAGCGCGACCTCGGCGAATACATGCTGAACCATCCCGAGCGGCCTTGATGTGAGGTGCGGCATTATCCTGCCGCGCCGCGCACAACGCATTCGTTGTTTCCGTGGCACATCTGCAACGCCGTGGCCAAATCGTGGCGACCTTCGCCTGAATTGATCGGCATCAAATCCTTCAGCGGTCCCCTTCTGCTCTGACGCTCGTGTCGCGCAACGACGCGCGAGAGAAGGCTGAAGGGGACTGAAATGCAGAGAACGACAAGAAACCTGGCGCGGCTTGCGACGGTTGGCGCGATGATCGCGGGCACGTTAGCATCGGTGCAAGCCGCCGATTTGCCGGTTTACAAGAAGGCGCCGCCACCGGTGGAGGCGTTCAATCCCTGGATGGTGCGCCTGCGCGTGCTCGGCGTGTTACCGGATGCCGGCGGCTCGACCGTCAATGTGGCGGGCGTGCCCTCGCTGTCCTCGCCGAATTCCGGCCTGTCGATCAGCGACCAGGTCGTCCCCGAGCTCGACATCAGCTATTTCTTCACCAAGAACATCGCGGCCGAGCTGATCCTCGGCGTGACCCGGCACTCGATCAGCGGCACCGGCTCGCTCGCGAGCCTACCGATCGGCAAGACCACGCTGCTGCCGCCGACGCTGACGCTGCAATATCACTTCGACAATTTCGGCGCGTTCAAGCCGTATATCGGCGCCGGCGTGAACTACACCGTGTTCTTCAACAATTCCGCCGCCAATTCGCCTGCCGCAATCGCCGGTCCGCCTGCGATCGTCGCCACCACTACCAACTTGCACGTCAGCAACGCATGGGGCGGCGCCGTGCAGTTCGGCTTCGACTACATGATCGACCGGCACTGGGGTCTCAACGTCGACGTCAAGAAGCTCTGGCTGCGTCCGGATTACAGCGCGATCGTCTCCGGCCTGCCGGTCACCGGCACCGCGCATATCGATCCGTGGCTGGTCGGCGCGGGCGTGACGTACAAGTTCTGAGGGACGCTCGCATAGAGCAACAAATTCCGCTGTCGTCCCGGCGAACGCCGGGAAGGTGCGCAAAACAAAAACGCGGCGGGTTTTCCCGCCGCGTTTGCATTCGATGGTGAATGAACGAAGAGCGGAGCCTTACCCCTCCTCGTCCTCCTGCTTCTTGCCGCCGAGCGTCTTCAGCTTGGCGAATACGGCGTCGAGGTTGAGGTCGTCGCTCGATCGCTCGGCGGGCTCGAACTCGTCCTTCTTGGTGGTCTCGGAGGCCGGCAGCAGGGTTGCGCCGCCATAGGCTGCGTCGATCGGCTTCTCCTTGGCCGCGCGCGCCACCTCGAAATCGAGCTCGATCTGCGAGCAGAGGCCGAGGGTGACAGGGTCGATCGGGGTCAGCTGGGAGGTGTTCCAGTGGGTTCGGTCCCGCACGCTCGCGATCGTGCTCTTGGTGGTACCGACCAGGCGCATGATCTGGGCGTCCTTGAGCTCGGCATGGTTGCGCAGCAGCCAGAGGATGGCGCTCGGACGCTCGTGGCGGCGCGAGACCGGGGTGTAGCGCGGGCCCTTCCGCTTGGGCTGAGGCGGCAGCACCACCTTGCTCTCCTGGAGGCGGAGGCGGTAATCCGGATTCCTCTCGCCCTTTTCGATCTCCTCTCGGGTCAGCTGGCCGTTGGAGAGGGGGTCCATGCCCTTGATGCCCTGGGCAGCATCGCCGTCGGCGATCGCGCGCACCTCGAGGGGATGCATCTTGGTGAAATCGGCGACCTGGTCGAAGGTCAGCGCGGTGTTGTCGAGCAGCCAGACGGCGGTCGCCTTGGGCATCAGAGGTGCGTTGCTCATGGCAAATCTCCTTTGTGCTTCGCCCACCCCTCTGGAGGCGAAACCGGTGGTCATCAGCGATGACTGGGAATTCGCGCTATATAAGCCCGGAGGGGGTAGCCACGCAATGGTTCTGCTATAGATAGTGCCTTGACAGCGCCCGAAAGGGGGCCCAATTCCCTGTAAGCCCGTACCCAAGCCCTATTCCATCCATCGACCGCTTCCCGCCCATTTGGCGAGGTGATTCGGTCCCGAGATCGCTCAATGTCAGCCAAACCAGACCTCAAGATCGTGCTTTGTTCTCCCCGTGGCTTCTGTGCCGGGGTGGTCCGGGCGATCGACACCGTGGAACGGGCGCTCGATAAATACGGCGCCCCGGTCTATGTTCGCCATGAGATTGTGCACAACAAGTACGTCGTCGACGGGTTGAAGAAGAAGGGCGCCATCTTCGTCGAGGAGCTCGCCGAAATCCCGGAAAACACCACCGCACCGGTTGTGTTCTCGGCCCACGGCGTGCCGAAATCGGTTCCTGCCGACGCCCAGTCGCGCAATTTGTTCTCGCTGGATGCGACCTGCCCGCTGGTGACCAAGGTGCACCGCGAGGCCGCGATCCACTTCAAGCGTGGCCGCGAGATCTTCCTGATCGGCCACTCCCATCATCCCGAGGTGGTCGGCACGCTCGGCCAGCTTCCGACCGGCGCCGTGACCCTGATCGAGACCGCCGAGGATGCCAAGACCATCGCCCCGAAGGACCCCAACAACCTCGCCTTCGTGACCCAGACCACGCTGTCGATCGACGACACGGCGGAGATCGTGGCGCTCCTGAAGGAGCGCTTCCCGAACATCAACGGGCCGCACAAGGAAGACATCTGCTACGCCACCACCAACCGCCAGCTCGCGGTGAAGAAGGTCGCGCCGGTGGTCGACGCGCTGATCGTGGTCGGTGCGCCGAACTCGTCGAACTCGCAGCGCCTGCGCGAGGTCGCCGAGCGCGAGGGCTGCGGGATCGCGGTGCTGGCGCAGCGCGCCACCGACATCGACTGGGACAAGTTCGGCAACATCGCGAGCCTCGGCATCACCGCAGGCGCATCCGCGCCGGAGGTGATCGTCGAAGAGATCATGGACGCCTTCGCCGAGCGCTACACGCTGCATGTGGAGACGGTCTCGGCCGCGGAGGAGAACGAATTCTTCCCGCTGCCCCGTCAGGTGCGCCCTGAAGCTGCCGCCGAGTAGACTTTTATGGCGGTCTACACCGACGTTGCCGCCGACGAGCTTGCGGATTTCCTGAAGCAATATGATCTCGGCGAGTTGCTCTCCTACAAGGGCATTGCCGAGGGCGTCGAGAATTCGAACTTCCTTCTGCACACCGGGCAAGGCTCGTTCATCCTCACGCTCTATGAGAAGCGCGTGGCGAAGAACGATCTGCCGTTCTTCCTGGCGCTGATGACGCATCTCGCCGAGCACGGCGTCAACTGCCCGCTGCCGGTAAAGGGGAGAGACGGCGAGGCGCTGCGCGAGCTGTCGGGCCGTCCGGCCGCGATCATCACCTTTCTCGAGGGCGTCTGGCCGCGCAAGCCGAACGCGACGCATTGCGCCGGTGTCGGCGAGGGGCTGGCCAGGATGCATCTGGCCGGCGCCAATTTTGCGATCAAGCGCGGCAATGCGCTGTCGGTGTCGGGCTGGCGGCCGCTGTTCGACGCGGCGGCAAGCCGCGCCGATGAGGTCCAGCCGGGCCTGCATGCGTTTCTCGCCGCCGAGCTCGATTATCTCTCGAGCGGGGTCTGGCCGAACGATCTGCCGGAGGGCGTGATCCACGCCGATCTCTTCAACGACAACGTCTTCTTCCTTGGCGACAAGCTCTCCGGGATCATCGACTTCACCTTCGCCTGCAACGACATGCTGGCCTATGACGTCGCGATCTGCCTGAATGCCTGGTGTTTCGAACCGGATCATTCGTTCAACGTCACGAAGGCGCGCGCCTTCCTCAATGCCTATGGCCGGGTGCGAAAGCTTTCGGAGGCGGAAGAGGCCGCGCTGCCGCTGCTCGCGCGTGGCGCTGCGATCCGCTTCCTGCTGACGCGGCTGGTCGACTGGCTCAACGTGCCCGAGGGTGCGCTGGTCAAGCCGAAGGATCCGCTGGAATATTTCCGCAAGCTGCGCTTTCACCAGAGCGTGTCCAGCGCGCGCGATTACGGACTGATGCCGTCAGGACTGGTCGCGTGAGCGAGCTTCCCAATGTCACGATCTATACCGACGGCGCCTGCTCGGGAAATCCCGGGCCGGGCGGCTGGGGCGCGATCCTGAAGTTCGGCGACAAGGAAAAAGAGCTGAACGGCGGCGAGCGCCACACCACCAACAACCAGATGGAGCTGATGGCGGCGATCTCCGCGCTCGAAGCGCTGAAGAAGCCGTGCACCGTCGATCTCTACACCGACAGCCAGTATGTCCGGCAGGGCATCACCGGATGGATCTTCGGCTGGAAGCGCAACGGCTGGCGCACCGCCGACAAGAAGCCGGTGAAGAACGTCGAGCTATGGCAGCGCCTCGACGCCGCGCTGAAGGCCCATGAGGTGCGCTGGCACTGGGTCAAGGGCCACGCCGGTCACCCCGAGAACGAACGTGCGGATCAGCTCGCGCGTGACGGGATCGTGAAGGCGCGGTTGCAGCAAAGGCTGGCGGAGTAGGGGCGCGCTGTCGTCGCCCGGTTTCGTAGGGTGGGCAAAGCGGAGCGTGCCCACGGCTTCATCTGATCATGGAGCGATGGTGGGCACGGCGCAAGTGCGCCTTTGCCCACCCTACGACACTTCCTGCTTGGAAGGAGCCGGGGTCTAACTTTACAGCTGCCCCAGCAGCGTATCGCCGCCGGAGACCTCGACCTTGCCGGGCATCGCCTCCAGGTTCAGCTTCTTCACCACGCCGTCCTCGACCAGCATCGAATAGCGCTTGGAGCGGATGCCGAGGCCGTTGGCGGAGGCGTCCAGCTCCATGCCGATCGCCTTGGCGAACTCGGCATTGCCGTCGGCGAGGAAGATCGCCTCGTCGCGCTGGTCGGTGTCGCGCTTCCAGGCGTTCATGACGAAGGCGTCGTTGACGGAGACGATGGCGATGGTGTCGACGCCCTTGTCCTTCATGGCGTAGGCGTTGAGGAAGATGCTCGGCAGATGCATCTTGTGGCAGGTGCCGGTATAGGCGCCGGGCACCGCGAACAGCGCCACCTTCTTGCCCTTGAAGATATCGTCGGTGGTCTTCACCTGCGGACCTTCCGCCGTCATCACGCGGAATTTCGTCTCGGGCAGCTTGTCGCCAGTCTGGATCGCCATCGTCAGTCTCCCTGAAAATCGGTCCCGCTTTTTAGACCGTGCGGCGGGCCTGCACAATATTGCTAGCGGGGAAAGCGGCGGAGGCGGCGGCCCATCACCTCGATGTCATCAGCCCGAAAAGCCGCCACTGTCGAGAAAGGCCTGCTCTTCCTCCGTGGTCGGACGCCCGAGGACGCGATTGCGGTGTGGAAAGCGGCCGAACCGTCGGATGATGTCGGCGTGCTCCCGGGCGTATTTCAGGTTTTCGGTATTGTCAGACTTGTTGGCATTGTCGGCATTTTGAAACAGGGCGACGCAATGCTCCTGGTCGGGCAAGTGCTCGGAATGCATGAAAGGCAGATAGAGGAATTCTACCAGCACCGGATTGATCCTGCGATCGACGCCGCGATCGATGGCCCGGCGGGCGACGTCGCGCGCCAGCGCATCGCTGGAAAACGTCCTGGGATCGCCGCGAAACATGTTGCGGGGGAACTGGTCGAGCACGACGACCAGCGCGAGCGCGCCGTCGTCGCTCCTCTCCCATGATGCAAGCTCACCGGCGGCCGCCTTCTGCCACACAGCGAGAAAGCGGCGCCTGACCTCCGCGTCGAAAGCGTCGTCGCGCTTGTACCAGTGCTCGCGGCCGGCCTCGCGCCAGAAGGCGAGAATGCCTGATGGCGCGATGTCTCCGACGTCCGTCATCGGCGGTGCGGCTTACGCCGCTTCCGCCTTCTTCTCGTCGCGGAGCTGACGGCGCAGGATCTTGCCGACATTGGTCTTGGGCAGGTCGTTGCGGAACTCGATGTGCTTGGGCACCTTGTAGCCGGTGAGCTGCTCGTGACAGAATTTGATCACCGCCTCGGCGGTGAGGTTGGGGTCCTTCTTCACCACGAAAGCCTTCACCGCTTCACCCGATTTGGAATCGGGGACGCCGATCACGGCACATTCGAGCACGCCCGGATGGCTCGCGATCACTTCCTCGATCTCATTCGGGTAGACGTTGAAGCCGGAGACCAGGATCATGTCCTTCTTGCGGTCGACGATCTTGGTGTAGCCCTTCTCGTCCATCACGCCGATGTCGCCGGTGCGGAAATAGCCGTCCGCGGTCATCACCTTGACGGTCTCCTCCGGCCTGTTCCAGTAGCCCGACATCACTTGCGGCCCCTTGGCGCAGATCTCGCCCGCCTGGCCGAGAGGGACTTCGTTGCCGTCGTCGTCGCGGATCGAGATCCAGGTCGAGGGCACGGGAAGACCGATGGTGCCGGTGAACTCGGTCGCGGTCGCCGGATTGCAGGTCAGCGTCGGCGAGGTTTCCGACAGGCCGTAGCCTTCGGCGATGAAGCAGCCGGTGATCGCCTTCCACTGCTCGGCAACAGGGCGTTGTACGGCCATGCCGCCGCCGTTGGAGATCTTCAGCTTGGAGAAGTCGAGCTTCTTGAAGTCGGGATGGTGCATCAGTCCGTTGTAGAGCGTGTTCACGGCCGGGAAGCTGTTGACCTGGTATTTCGCCAGCTCCTTGACGAAGCCCGCGATGTCGCGCGGGTTGGGAATCAGGAGATTGCAGCCGCCGGCGCGCACCGCGAGCAGGTAGCAGGCCGTCAGCGCGAAGATGTGATAGAGCGGCAGCGCGCAGACGATCATGAGCTGATCGACATGCGGCGGCGCGGCCATCGCCGGCTGGAGCCAGGCGTCGTTCTGCAAGACGTTGGCGACGATGTTGCGGTGGAGCAGGGTGGCGCCCTTGGAAACGCCGGTGGTGCCGCCGGTATATTGCAGGAAGGCGACGTCGCCCGGCGAGAGTTTTGGTTTGTTGAAGGTCATGCCGCGGCCGGCCGAGAGCGCGTCGTTGAAGGATACTGCGCCCGGCAGCGACCATGCCGGTACCATCTTCTTGACGCGGCGGACGACGAGGTTGACGATCACGCCCTTGAAGCCGAGCAGGTCGCCCATGCTGGCGACGATGACATGCTTCACCGCGGTCTTCGCGATCACCTGTTCGACGGTGTGGGCAAAGTTCTCCAGCACGACGATGGCTTCGGCGCCGGAATCCTTGAGCTGGTGCTCGAGCTCACGCGGGGTGTAGAGCGGGTTGACGTTGACGACGGCGAAACCGGCGCGCAGCACCGCGGCAGTCGCCACCGGATATTGCAGCACGTTCGGCATCATGAGGGCGACGCGCGCGCCGCGCTGCAGCCCGCGGCCCTGCAAATAGGCGGCGAGCGCGACCGACATCTGGTCGAGGTCGCGGTAGCTGATCGCCTTGTCCATGCAGATGAACGCCTTGCGGTCGGCGAACTTGGTGAAGCTCTCCTCCAGCAGGTCGACCAGCGATGCGTATTGGGTCGGCTCGATATCGGCCGGCACGCCGGGCGGATATTGCTTGAGCCAGATGCGCTCCATGGAAAACTCCCCTCGTTGACCAGAGCCCGTTGTGTCTCGGGCTTGCCTCATTGCCGCCAGTATCGAACCTGCCGGAACGTGTGGCAAGCGGTCGAGGCTTAGGGCAAAGGTCGGGGCGTCGCTACCGGAATCATCGCGAACGGCGCTGCCGCAGGTGCGAAGCGCCGTCCGTCGCGCTGAGGGACGCCGTTAACTGTTGTTGGCCGGCTTGGCGGCCGGCTTGGTCGCGGCCTTGGGTTTGGCGGGCTTCGGATCGCCGCTCGCCGCAGGCTTCTCGGCGGGTTTTGGCGCCGTATCGTGCTTGGCGGCAGCATGCTTGGGCGCCGCCGGCTTCGCCGCCGTCTTGGCGTCGCTCTTACCGTCGCTCTTGGCCGCAGCCGGCTTGGCATCCGGCTTCGCCGCGGCCGTCTTGGTATCCTTCTTGCTGTCCTTGCCCGCGTCTTTCGGCTTGTCGGCCGCGTCAGGCTTCTTGGCCACGCGCGACTTCTTGCCACGCGGCTTTGACGCGGCCTGCTGGTCGGCATCGGCCGCGACCGCCGCGATCAGGGCGGTGCCGGTGCGGGTCGGGCCAGTA
>NZ_JALBHA010000125.1:0-13897 GCF_023006445.1 Bradyrhizobium sp. SHOUNA76 | reverse complement strand
AGGCGGCGCGCAGCTCCGGCGGCCAGATGCCGCCGGCCGCCGCGCACTTCACCGCCGCAAAGATGTCGCTGGCCAAGCTGCGCGCGCTGTTATCGGCCAACATCGACGCCTTTGCCCACGCCGAGCATGACGAGCGCGCGCTCGCCTCGCTCGACTTCCAGTCCTCGATCACGCTTCTGAAGGTGCAGGCTTCCGAGCTCGCAGTCGAAACCGTGATGCATGCCATGCGTACGGCCGGCCTCTCCGGCTACCGCAACGACGGCGAGTTCACCATGGGCCGGCACCTCCGCGACGTATTGTCGTCCCCGATCATGATCAACAACGACCGCATTCTGGCCAATGCCGCGACATCAACGCTGATGAGCGGCGTGCCAAGCAGCCTTCGCAACTAAGTGTTTGACGACCGAACCAACAAGAACAATTTGAGATAGCAGGACATCGCGACATGAACATTGCCATTCTTCCCGATTCGCCCGCGACCGCGCCGCAGATGATCGATCCGCTCGATCATCTCGCCGACAAGCTGTTCCACCGCATGGGCGCCGACGGCGTCTATGCCCGTACCGCGCTCTATGAGGGCATCGTCGAGAAGCTCGCCGCGCTGATCACGAGCCATCGCGAGACCGGCACCGAGGTGATGCGCTTCCCGCCGGTCATGAGCCGGGCTCAGCTGGAAAAATCCGGCTACCTCAAGAGCTTCCCGAACCTGCTTGGCTGCGTTTGCGGCCTGCACGGGACGGAACGCGAGATCAACGCCGCGGTGAGCCGCTTCGATGCCGGCGGCGACTGGACCACCTCGCTGTCGCCCGCCGACCTCGTGCTGTCGCCTGCCGCCTGCTATCCGGTCTATCCGATCGCGGCGAGCCGGGGCCAGCTGCCGAAGGGCGGCCTGCGCTTCGACGTTGCCGCGGATTGCTTCCGCCGCGAGCCGTCGAAGCATCTCGACCGGCTGCAATCGTTCCGGATGCGCGAATATGTCTGCATCGGCAGCCCCGACGACGTCGCCGATTTCCGCGAGCGCTGGATGGTGCGCGCGCAGAAGATCGCGACTGACCTCGGCCTCACTTTCCGCGTCGACTATGCCAGCGATCCTTTCTTCGGTCGCGTCGGCCAGATGAAGGCGGTGAGCCAGAAGCAGCAGCAGCTCAAGTTCGAGCTCCTCATTCCGCTGCGCTCGGAAGAGCAGCCGACGGCCTGTATGAGCTTCAACTATCACCGTGAGCATTTCGGCACGACCTGGGGAATCCAGGATGCCAGTGGCGAGCCGGCCCACACCGGCTGCGTCGCCTTCGGCATGGACCGGCTTGCTGTCGCCATGTTCCACACCCACGGCACCGACCTTTCCGCCTGGCCTGCCAAGGTCCGGGACATCCTGGGCCTGCAGCCGCGGGGCACGGCCGATGCCCATGTCGAAGGCTGGCGCTAAGAGCATGATCCGGATCCGAAGGACCGCGTTAGCGCAAAGTGCGAAGCGGTTTCCGAAAAGATCATGCTGAAACAATAGACCAAACGAGGCCTGTCATTTCCACGGGTAAGACGAGCGTGATTCACACCAAAGTGCGATGCCGCGAGATCACCGAGTCCGACGCCGAAGCGGTCGCGGACCTGCTGACGCGCGGCTTCGTCGGCCGCTCGCGGAACTATTGGATCCAGGGTCTGCGCCGGCAGGCCTTCCGCTCCGTACCGGAGGGCTATCCGCGCTTCGGGTACATGCTCGATAATGACGGCACGCCGGTCGGCGTGCTGCTGCTGATCTACACGGCGCGGAAGAACGGCGACGAGACCGCCATCCAGTGCAACTTGTCGAGCTGGTATGTCGACCCGGCCTACCGCAACTATGCCCCGCTGCTGACCAAGATCGCGCAGCGGCACAAGGACGTGACTTATTTCAACATCAGTCCGGCGCCGTGGACCTGGCCGATCATCGAGACGCAGGGCTTTCGCGCCTATTGCCGCGGCATCTTCTTCTCGGTCCCTGCACTGGCGCGCGTCCCGCGCTGGAGCGAGATCGAGGTCATCTCGCCTCACGCCAAGACGATCGAAGGGCTTTCCGACGCCGAGACAGAGCTTCTGACGCGGCATGCGCGCTACAATTGCCTCAGCCTCGTCTGCCGCACGCCGAAGGGAACATTCCCCTTCATCCTGCAACCTGTGCGCATCCGCCGCGGCTTCATCGCGCCCCCTGCAATGAAGCTGATCTATTGCCGCAGCGCTGCCGAATATGCCGCCTGCGCAGGCCGCATCGGCCGGCTGCTGC
Organism: Bradyrhizobium sp. SHOUNA76; assembly: GCF_023006445.1. Classification (NCBI taxonomy): domain Bacteria; kingdom Pseudomonadati; phylum Pseudomonadota; class Alphaproteobacteria; order Hyphomicrobiales; family Nitrobacteraceae; genus Bradyrhizobium; species Bradyrhizobium sp. SHOUNA76. The sequence goes on along the minus strand of NZ_JALBHA010000125.1, from coordinate 11,640 downwards.
TCCGGCTCGGCAAGATCTCGGTGGCGATCGATTCCAACGAGCCGATCCCCGGCCTGGTCGGTATTTATACCGAGCGGCGCGGCCGCAAATATTTCAGGGGCCCATATCGGCCGCAGCTCGGCGATCTCACGGATACGGAACTCGTGTTGTACGGGCCGTAGCGCAACGCCCGGCTCTGTAGCCCGCATGAGCGCAGCGACATGCGGGATATCGCTACGCTCATCCGGGCTACGGGCTATCGCCTTGCCGGTCGGCCGTTTGCGCGCTCGCTCTCCATCGCCAGTCACCCTCCGTAAACTACTGCGCTTAAGGGAATTTTCCCGCCTCTTCGCTACGCTCAGTAGCTGAATTAGTTTGCGTTAAATCTATTGCCCGCCGAGATCCCGCCGACCCCATGACGTCGACCCGCGACAACGAGCTTGGTGCACGCCGCGAGCAGGGCCCGGAGGCCCTGGTCGCGCTGAGCCAGCTTGCGCTCGACCACATGGAGCAGGGCGTCTGCGTCTACGATGCCGACAACCGGATCGTGCTGATCAACCAGAGTTACCTGTCGCTGTTCGACATGTCGGCCGACATCGTGCGAGTGGGCACGAGCTACCGCGAGGTGCTCGCGCACAGCGCCGGGCGCGGCAACTTTCCGGAAAGCGAGCTCGACGCGCTGTATTCGGCACGGATCGCGCAGATCGCAGGGGGAAAGCCGTTCCGGACCGAGCAGCGGCTTGCGACCGGCCTCGTCATGTCGCTCGAGCTGAAGCCGCTTCCCGGAGGCGGCTGGATGACGATCTGCGACGATGTCAGCCGCCTCGCCCGGCTCGAGGCGGAATTGCGCGTGCAGACCGAGCGCAGCCAGCACGCGCTCTCCAACATGTCGCACGGCCTCATCATGTACGATGCCGACAGCCGCGTCGTCGTCTGCAACGAACGTTTCCTGAACCTCTACAACCTCGATCCCGAGATCGTGAGGCCCGGGGTCTCGCATTCCACGGTGATCGACCATTGGATGTCGCGCGGCAATTTGCCGGGCATGCCGGCCGACGAATTCCAGAACTCCAGGTTGGAGGACGTGCGCGCCAGAAAGGCGAAATCCCTGCTGGTGATGCGCTATGACGGGCGCATGGTGCAGGCGGTCTCCCGCTTCCTGCCCGATGGCGGCTGGGTGACCGTGCACGAGGACGTCACGGAGCGGCTGCAATACGAGGAGACACTGAGGCAGCAGAACTTCATCCTCGATGCGGCGCTGGAGAACATGGCGCACGGGCTCGCCTTCTACGACAGCGATATGCGCCTGCGCGTCTGCAACACCACCTATCGCGAGATCTTCCGGCTATCGCCGGAGGAGACCAGGCCCGGCACACATCTCTCCGAGCTGATCGAGCGGTCGATGGCGAACGGCGCTTTTGCTTCGGAATACAGCCCCCAACAGCTTCTGGCAGCCGCCAGCGAAAGAATCGCGAACCGCGATTCCTCGCCGATGCGCCGACGCATGTCCAACAGCACCGTGATCTCGGTCCGCTATTGCGCACTGGCTGAGGGCGGCTTCGTCGCCACCTATGAGGATATCACCGAGCGCGAACACGCGATCGAGGAGCTGAGCGAGCAGTATCGCCGCTTTGATGCGGCGCTGAACAACATGAGCCAGGGCCTGTGCATGCTCGATTCGAGCCTGCGCGTGATCGTCTGCAACCGCCGCTACATCGAGATGTACGGCCTGTCGCCTGACGTCGTGAAGCCCGGCATCTCGATGCGCGAGATCATGGAGCACAGCTGCGAGCTCGGCATCCATCCGAACACCACGGCCGCACGACTCTATGCTGACTACGTCGAGCGGCTGCGCGAGGGCGAGCATACGCTGCACCGCCATTTGAGCGATGGCCGCATCATCAAGCTCAATCACAAGCGGATGGAGCATGGCGGCTGGGTCGTCACCTACGAAGACGTCACGGAGCGCCACAAGGCCCAGGCCCGCGTCGCGCACATGGCGCGGCACGATTCGTTGACCGACCTGCCCAACCGCACGCTGTTCCGCGAGAAGATGGGCGAGGGGCTGAACCAGGTCGCGATCGCCGGCGGCGCGATGGCGGTGCTGTGCTTCGACCTCGACAATTTCAAAACCGTCAACGACCGCCTCGGCCATGCCGCCGGCGACCGGCTGCTGCGCTGGGTCGCAGCGCGCCTGAAGGAGAATGTCGGCGAGCACGACACCGTCGCACGACTCGGCGGCGACGAGTTTGCCGTGCTCCAGCGCGGACCGCAGCCGCAATCGGCCGAGAAGCTCGCCCGGCGCCTGGTCGAAATCATCGGCCACTCGCCACCGCTGGGGAGCCAGTCGATCCATGTCGGCGTCTCCGTCGGCATCGCGATCGCGCCCGACCACGGGCTCGATGCCGACGAGCTGATGAAATGCGCCGACCTCGCACTGTACCAGGCCAAGGCCAAGGGGCGGGGCGCCTATCAGCTGTTCGAACCCGAGATGGAGGAAGAGGCGCGCAGCCGGCACGCGCTGGAGCACGATCTGCGCGGTGCGCTGGAGGCGCGCGAATTCCATCTGGTGTTCCAGCCGCAGATGCGGCTCGATTCGTCCGAGCTCACCGGGTTCGAGGCGCTGCTACGCTGGAAACATCCCTCCCGCGGCTTCGTCTCGCCGGCTGAGTTCATTCCCATCGCGGAAGAGAACGGGCTGATCGTTCCGATCGGCGAATGGGTGCTGCGCAGCGCCTGTGCGACCGCCGCGTCCTGGCCCGATGTCACCGTCGCGGTGAACCTGTCGCCGGTGCAATTCCGCGCGCGCGGGCTGGTGGCGATGGTCGCGAGCGCGCTGGCGGAGGCCGGCCTGCCGCCGCAGCGGCTCGAGCTCGAGGTCACCGAGACGGCGCTGCTCGATGACAGCGAGGCAACGATCGAAATCCTGCACCAGCTCCGAGCGCTGGGAGTACGCGTCAGCCTCGACGATTTCGGCGTCGGCTATTCCTCGCTGAGCTATCTGCGTAAATTTCCGTTCGACCGCATCAAGATCGACCGCTCCTTCGTCGGCACGCTCGGCGAAAGCCCGGAGAGCGTGGCCATCGTCCGCACCATCGCAAGCCTCGGTTCCGTGCTCGGCGTCGAGACGACGGCGGAGGGTGTGGAGACCGAGGAGCAACTCGACTTCGTCCGCGAATGCGGCTGCACCGCCGTCCAAGGCTATTACTTCGGCAAGCCGTGCCCCGCATCGGAGGTCGGCCGCACCATCGAGACGCTGAACAGGGTCCGGCGCGTGGCGTAGCGCGCTTCGACTCCCCTAAATTCCGTATCTCGGCACGCTTTCAAACGACGAATTGTCGCACGCATCGTTTCCCGCGGATTGGCTTCTCGCCCCCCCGCCCTGCAGACGCGCAATGGCGCTTTTCTTCTCCCGTGATTTCGGGAACAATCGCCCCACAAGAACGAAAACGGCGGTCCTAGGAGACTGCCGCGAGGGAGGGATTTCGATGTCGCGATACGGGCTGAAGACGATCGCATTTGCCGCGATGCACGCTGTCATGGGCGCATTGCTCCCGACTGCCGCCGGTGCGCAGGACTATCCCAGCAAGCCGATCACGCTGATCGTGCCATGGCCGGCCGGCGGATCGACCGATATCTCGATGCGCGCCATCGCCGACAGCGCCGCGAAGGTGCTGGGGCAGCCGATCGTGATCGACAACAAGGCCGGCGGCGGCGGCACGGTGGGACCGGCGACCATGGCAGCGGCGGCGAAGCCGGACGGCTACACCATTTCTCAGATTCCGATCACTGTCTTCCGTCTGCCCTTGATGCAGGAAGTGTCGTGGGATCCTGCAAAGGACTTTACCTACATCATCCACCTCACCGGCTACACCTTCGGTGTGACCACCAGCGCAGAGTCGCAGTTCAAGAGCTGGAAGGACGTGGTGGAGTTCGCGAAGGCGAACCCCGGCAAGGTGACCTACGCCACGCCGGGCGCCGGCACCTCGCTGCATATCGGCATGGAGCAGATCGCCGGGATGTCCGGCATCAAGCTGACGCAAGTCCCCTTCAAGGGCGGCGCGGAGACCAACGCTGCGGTGCTGGGACAACACACGATGCTTCAGGCAGACTCCACGGGATGGCGACCGCTGGTCGATGCCGGCAAGCTGCGGCTGTTGATGGTGTGGACCGGCTCACGCTCGCCGAACTATCCCGACGCGCCGACGCTGAAAGAGCTCGGTTATCCCATGGTCTATGACTCCCCGTTCGGCATCGCCGGCCCGAAAGGCCTGGATCCGAAGATCGTCGCGAAGCTGCACGATGCCTTCAAGAAGGCAGTCGAGGACCCGGCCGTCGTGGCAACGCTCGCCAAATACGACATGGTGCCGAACTACAAGAACACCGAGGACTACAAGAAGTTCGTCGTCGAAGTCACGGAGTCCGAGCGCAAGGTGATCGACAGCCTCGGGCTGGCGAAGAAGTGAAAGAGTAGAGTCGTATCGCCAAACATGTTGACGTCATCCTGAGGTGCGAGCTGCACTTGCGGCCCGCCTCGAAGGATGGATCGGGGCACCGCCGCCCTTCGAGGACCGCCAAGAAGCGGCCACCTCGGGGTGACGATGGCCGAGAGGTGCTTCATATGAACGATCAAACCAACGTCAAACTCCGTCTCAGCAATTCCGAACTCTGGGGCGGTGTGATCGGGCTTGCGCTCGGCGGCTTCGTGATCTGGTCCGGCCTGAAGCTCAAGCTCGGCACCATCAACGATCCCGGCTCCGGCTATGTGCTGTTCTACACGGGCGTTCTGATGTGCGTGTTCGCAGGCTCCATCATCGTCTCGGCGATCACCGAAGGTGGGCCCACGCTGGCCTCGCGCTGGGAAAATGTGCGCTGGGGCAAGCCGCTCCTGGTGATTGCCTGTCTCGTGGCATTCTCCATCGCACTCGAGCCACTCGGTTTCCTGCTGGCGTCGATCCCGTTGATGCTGCTGCTGTTGCGGTTGATCGATCCCGTCCGCTGGACGCTGGCGATTCCGGTTGCCGTGCTGGTGCCCATGGGCATGTGGTGGGTGCTCAAGCGGCTGCTGTTGATCCAGTTGCCCTCGGGCCTGTTCGGGATCGGTTGATCGCATGGATACGCTTGTCAATGTCGCGCATGGATTCGGCGTCGCGCTGCTTCCGGTCAACCTGCTGTACTGTTTCATCGGCGTCTTCATCGGCACGCTGGTCGGCGTGCTGCCGGGGATCGGACCGATCTCGGCGATGTCGCTGCTGCTGCCGGTGACGCTGTCGGGGACGCCGGAATCCGGCATCATCATGATGGCCGGCATCTATTACGGCTCGATGTATGGCGGCTCGACCACCTCGATCCTGGTCAACATCCCCGGCGAGGCGGCCTCCGTCGTCACCTGCATCGACGGCCACCAGATGGCGAAGCAGGGCCGGGCGGGCCCTGCACTCGGCATCTCCGCCTTCGGCTCCTTCATCGCCGGCACGTTTGCACTGATCGCCTTGATGCTGGTCGCGCCGAAGCTTGCCAGCGTCGCCATCGCATTTGGCCCGGCCGAATATTTCAGCCTGATGGTGCTCGGCCTCGTGGTGCTCACCTTCCTGACCCAGGGATCGATGCCGAAGGCGCTGCTGATGGCGTGCATCGGCGTCGTGCTCGGACTGATCGGGCTCGACAGCATCACGGCGCAGCCGCGTCTGACCTTCGGCCGCATGGAGCTGATCGACGGCATTGGGCTCGTGCCCGTCGTGATGGGCCTGTTCGGCGTTGCCGAGGTGCTGCTCAACACCGAGCAGGCGATCAAGCGCGACATCATCAACACCAAGATCACCCATCTCCTGCCCACCAAGGAGGACTGGAAGGCGAGCGCAGGGCCGGTCAGCCGCGGCACCATCCTCGGCTTCTTCCTCGGCATCCTCCCGGGCGGCGGCGCGGTGGTGGCGTCATTCGCCTCTTACGCGCTGGAGAAGCGGCTGTCGAAGACGCCTGGGCGTTTCGGCCACGGCGCGATCGAAGGCGTCGCGGGGCCGGAATCGGCGAACAACGCCGCGGCGGGAGGCGCCTTCATTCCGCTGATGACGCTCGGCATTCCGCCGAATGTGGTGATGGCGCTGCTGCTCGGTGCATTCGTCATTCACGGCCTGCAGCCGGGACCGCTGCTGATCACGCAGAACCCCGGCCTGTTCTGGGGCATCGTCGCCAGCATGTATATCGGCAACGTCATGCTGCTGGTCCTGAACCTGCCGATGATCGGCATGTGGGTACAGCTGCTCAAGCTGCCCTACAACATCCTGTTTCCCCTGATTATCCTGTTCACGATCCTTGGCGTCTACTGCTCCAGCAACAACGTGTTCGACGTCTATGTGATGATCGCCTTCGGGATCATCGGCTATTTCATGCGCAAGCTGGGCTACGAGCCGGCGCCGCTGGTGCTGGCCTTCGTGCTCGGACCGATGATGGAGAACAATCTGCGCAAGTCGCTGATCCTGTCGCAGGGCGATCTCTGGACCTTCGTGCAGCGGCCGATCTCGGCGGTGTGCCTCGCATTCGCAATGATGCTGCTGATCGCGCCGCTGCTGCCGTCGCTGCGCAAGAAGCGCGAGCTGGTGGCGCTAGATGAAGGGGCGTGAGGAGATCGTAAGGTCGGCAAAGCCGCGCTTGCGCTGTGCCCACGATCTTTCCAACGATACCGCACGATGGTGGGCACGCTTCGCTTTGCCCACCCTCGGGACCTCAGCTTGCCGCAGGCAGTGCACTATCCGTTGAAGCGCCCCATGGCCGCTCGGCTGAGGCGAGCCCGATAAGCCGGCCCTGGATGTAGTCGCAGCCCCAGTCGCGCAGCATGTTTGCGGCTTCCTCGTCCTGCACCCATTCGGCGACGGTCTTGATGTCGAGGCGGCGGGCGAGGTCGATCAGGGTCTGCACGAAGGCGCGGTCATCGGCGGAATGGGTGATGTTCTGCACGAACGCGCCATCGATCTTCACGATATCAACGCCGAGCTTGCGCAGGTTTCGGAACGAGGTGTAGCCGGCGCCGAAATCGTCGATGGCGATACGGCTGCCGAAATGCTTGAGGCGGCCAACGAAGGCGCGGACGTCATCGATATCCTGGATCGCGACCGTCTCGGTGATCTCCACGATCAGCCGCTCGGCGACGCCGGGATGCGCCTGCATCAGCGATTCGATTCCCGCCCACCAGTCCGGATCCATGGTGGTATCAGGCGAGATATTGAGACTGAGGCAGATGTCGGGTGCCGCCGCGAGCTCGGCGACCACGAGCTCGAGCACGCGATGATCGACCAGGCGGATCAGGCCGAGCCGTTCGGCGACCGGCACGATGTCGGGTGCGAGCAGCACCTGGCCGTCGCCCTGGTCCATCCGCACCAGGCATTCGTGGAACGCTCGCTCACGCGAGGCGGCCGACACCACCGGCTCGTAGGCGAGCTTGATGCGGCGCTCGTTCAGCGCGGTGACGATTTCGTCGGTGACGCGGATGTTGACGCGGCGTTGCGCGTCGCGCGCGGCATCCGGACGCCATGCCGCGAACGAGCCGACGCGGCGACGCTTGGCAGCATCCAGCGTCTCATGGGCACGATTGACGGCCTCATCGGTGTTGCGGGCATAGCGCGGTACGCTGACCGCGCCGATCGAGGCGGTGACCGAGACCGGACCGGACTTGGTCGGCACCACCTCGTCGCGGATGCCGGCGAGGAAGCGCTCGGCGGCGACGTTCATGTCGTCGACGGTGCAGTTCTTCAGGATCAGGCCGAACTTGTTGCCGGAAAAGCGCCCGAGCACGTCGCCGCCGCGCAGGCGCGAGCGGATGCGCTTGGCGATGTCGAGAATCACGGCATCGGCAACGTCGAAGCCGAAGGCATCGTTGACGCGGGCGAGATGGTCGATACCAACCAGCATGAAGGCCGCGGTCGAGCGGAAGCGGGTCGTCTCCTCGATCGCTTCGGCCAGCGCCGCGATCAGGTACGAACGGTTGAGCTCGCCGGTCAGCGGATCGAGCCGGGCCAGCTTCGTCAGCTCCTCGTCGCGGGCATGGCGCTCATTGTTGATGCGGACGGAGCCGATCGCGCGCGTGGGGCGGCCGTCGGGGCCGGCGAACCAGCGGCCGGTCTCCTCGATCCAGATCACGGGATCGGCGGCGCTCATGCGGACGCCGTACTCGACCCGGTACGGCGTGCCGTCCGCATCATGCACGGCATAGGTTTGCGCCAGCGCGGCGGTCCGCACCGATGGCGCGGGTTCGATCAGCTTGGCAAATTCGCCGCCGGTCGCCAGTCGCTCGGCGGGAATGCCGGGAAAGACGCTGGCGACCTGATCACCCCAGACCATCGCATCACTGCCGATGTCCCAGGCGAACACGGCCTGGCCGAGGGCGGCCAGAATGTCGGAGGCTTGCGGTAATGCGGGGGTCAAAATCGCCTCGTTTCGGGACAGCGGGGGGAGTCCTGAGCCGGCACAGGATAGAGCCAAATTCGCCCTCGACCCTAGGCAAAGTTGATAAACAATTTGGAAACCACGTTCCCAAACTACCGAGGAACCGATTAGGCTCGGGCGGCATAGGCCTTGCGAGACCATCATATGCACCGGCGCCAATGTCCCAAAACGCGCCAGTTCAACCTGATGAACGGTGTTGCGATGGCGACTGCGGATGGAATGGAAGAGGCAAAGCGGCGGGCCGGCACGGCCCTGGTGCCGTTGATGCCGACGTTACAGTGGGTTCACAAGGCGCCAATGCCGCGCCCCGATCCGAGCTTCGTCGCCCAGCTCATCGCCAATGCCGAGCACCTGCCCCAGGCGAGCCGGTTGCGCCGTGCCTCTTCCGAAGACGCACAGATGGCCTATGGCAGCAAGCACCCGCTGCAAAGCGTCAGCGCACGCACACGGCAGGTGGCGTGATCAGCGCGGCGGCGTGTCCGGCGAGGACGGCGTGCCATTGCCCGGCTGAAGATGTGGCGAGGGAATTTCCGGCGAGGGCGCGCCCTGCACGGGCTTGGGCGCAGGATGATCCATCAGCACGGATTCGGCGACAGATTGCGCCGAAGGTGCGGGAGGCTCCATCGGCGCCGGCTGCGGCGCAATCACCGGCTCGAACTTGCGCTCGGACGCCACATCCTCGCCCGACGCTTCGGCCTGGCGCTTGGCCTTGCGCGGCGCCGCCACCGTCGTCTCGGCGACATAGGTGACGCGGCGGCGCGTGCGCTGGGCGATGCCAGCGAAGAAATCGGCCATCGCAAGCAGCACCAACAGGAAATAGGTGGAGTTGCCGAATTTGGGCCACATCACGAATTCGGCAGCGGCGGCGCCGAACACGATCAGCGACAGCAGATGATCCATCAGGAATTTGGATCCGGGCCGCGCGCCCTTGACCACCTCGAGCAGCAGCAGCACCACGCCGAGCGCAAGCAGGAGATCGGCGAGCGTGACCGGCCAGACCTCGCCGGACACCATCGGAACCTTGAACAGCACGTCCGTAAATGAAACGGTCGGCATCAGGAAGGCGATGATGTTGTACACCGCGAGCGGAATCAGGAGCAGCGGGAAACCGACCATCGGCAAAACGCCTTCTCGATCAAGATGTCCGGACAGAACAATGCAGCGGCGAAGCATTTGCTCCGCCGCCGTCACTGTCTATCTCATGGATGGGCCGAAATCAGGCAGGCAAAATCATCCTGCCCAAAGAAAAGGTCCTTAACTCAGGACTCTTTCTTCTTCAGAACCTGCCGGCCCTTGTACATGCCGGTCTTGAGGTCGAGATGGTGCGGACGACGGAGCTCGCCGGAGTCCTTGTCTTCCACATAGGTCGGCTTCTTGATGGCGTCTGCCGAGCGGCGCATGCCACGGCGCGACGGCGAGGTTTTTCTTCTCGGAACGGCCATTTCAATATCCTCTAGGGATTGGTGTTGTCAGGGCATCGTCCGCAGGACGGCTCAGCACCCAAACGGGGCGAGCGAAATGCCGATCAAGGCCGGGCTTATAGAGGAAGGCTGGCCGTAAAGCTAGGCTCTTGGGCCGGAAAATACGCCCGGATTGGGCCCGAAATCAGCGATTTTCCCGCCAGCAGGTCGCAAGCGAGCCCGCCTGCCCCCGTGCCACATAGGTCCCGGCCAGCCGCCGGACGCCCGGGCCGGGGGTCCGGGCGCTGCGTTTGACCGGATTCGGCAGGATTGAGGCCAGAAGGGCGGCTTCCCGGGGGGAAAGGCTGGCGGCCGACTTGCCGAAGGCATAAGCGCTGGCCGCCTCGACGCCAAATTGTCCCTGTGGACCGAGCTCGGCGATGTTGAGGTAAATCTCCAGGATCCGCGGCTTGGGCAGGACCAAATCGATCCAGAGCGCCAGCGGAAATTCCAGCGCCTTGCGGACGAAATCCCGGCCCTGCCAGAGGAACAGGTTTTTAGCGACTTGCTGGGTGATGGTGGAAGCGCCCCGGAACGGCGTGCCGTCCTCCTGCGCATCGTCGATCGCCTCGCGCAGCGCGCCCCAATCGATCCCATGATGCTTGCAGAAATGCGCATCCTCGGCCGCCACCACCGAGCGCGGCAGCGAGGGCGACATCGCCGCCAGATCGATCCATTCCCGCTGCATCGGCGCGCCGCGAAGCGAGCGCCACGCCATCAGCGTCGAAACGGGATGGCCGGCGCGGTAGAACGGCGCGATCACATAGGGCGCGAGAGCTGCGACCACGAGCACCAGGAGAAGGATTTTGACGATGCGCAAATCAACCTTTCCGGCGCAAAATGAAACGCAGCCACGGATCCTGCCATTAAGTCTGTGATAATTCGGGCGTTTTCCAGCACTTTTTAGGCCTTCCAAACGATTGACTGAGGCGGTCTCATAAAGGATTGTCCGGCCGAATTTTAGTTCTGGAGCCCTTCTTGATGACCGGCACGTCCCCGTCCGATTTCGCCAAACGTCTGGACAAGACCGCTGATGATACCGAAGCCCTGCTCGGCCGCCTGCTGTCGGACGACATCCTGCACGATGAGATCGCCCGGCCCAAGCGACTGATGGACGCAATGCGCTATTCCAGCCTGAACGGCGGCAAGCGCCTGCGGCCGTTCCTGGTGGTCGAAAGCGCGGCGGTGTTCGGCGTGCCGCACGAAGCGGCCCTGCTCGTGGGCGCCGCGCTCGAATGCATCCACTGCTATTCGCTGATCCATGACGATCTGCCGGCGATGGACAATTCGGACCTGCGCCGCGGCCGCCCGACCCTGCACAAGAAGACCGATGACGCGACGGCGATCCTCGCCGGCGACGGCCTGTTGACGCTCGCCTTCGACATCATCACCCGCGACGAGATCCACCGCGACGCCAATGTGCGCCTGCTGCTGACGCGGGCGCTGGCGCGCTGCGCCGGCATTGGCGGCATGGTCGGCGGCCAGATCCTCGACCTCGCCGGCGAAGGCCGTTTTGGCGGCAACGAGCCGATCGACGTCGCGCGTATTCAGCAGATGAAGACTGGCGCGCTGCTGCGCTATGGCTGCATTGCCGGCGCGATCCTCGGCCAGGCCTCGCAGAAGGAATATCAGGCGCTCGACGATTACGGCCGCGCGCTCGGCGAAGCCTTCCAGATCGCGGACGATCTGCTCGATGTCGAGGGCGATGCGGCCGCCCTCGGCAAGCCGGCCGGCGCCGATGCCGCGCTCGGCAAGACCACCT